>JAGGSM010000212.1 GCA_021159105.1 Candidatus Bipolaricaulota bacterium | reverse complement strand
ACGAAGAGCACGGAGGGCGGAGCGCGGAACCCGGCATGGAAGAATCAGAGTCAATTCAGGAGGATGAGGTGACAGAACCAACGCTTGTTGTCATGGCAGCAGGAATTGGGAGCCGCTACGGTGGCCTGAAGCAGATCGATCCAATCGGTCCGAACGGAGAGATCATCATTGACTACTCGCTCTATGATGCCATTCGAGCAGGCTTCGCCCGCGTCGTGTTCATCGTGAGAAAAGAGATACTGAAGGAATTCTCCGCACACATCGGCGGCAAGCTGCAGGGGCGCTGCGACGTATCGTACGTCATCCAGCGGCTCGATGATCTTCCGCAGGGATACGCGGTTCCAGTAGGCAGGACAAAGCCCTGGGGAACAGCACACGCGATCTACGCCTGCCGCGATGTCATCGATAGGCCGTTTGCCGTGATCAACGCCGACGACTTCTACGGACGCGGCGCCTATCGGTTGCTGTATGACTACCTCGTTCAGGCAAGCGACGAGGGTGGCGCGTACGATTACTGCATGGTCTCGTACCTCCTAGGAAAGACCCTCTCCAAGAGTGGGCACGTGGCGCGCGGGGTGTG
This sequence comes from Candidatus Bipolaricaulota bacterium, assembly GCA_021159105.1. Taxonomy (GTDB): domain Bacteria; phylum Bipolaricaulota; class Bipolaricaulia; order UBA7950; family UBA9294; genus M55B144. The sequence continues at coordinate 3,394 of JAGGSM010000212.1, read as the reverse complement.
TGCTGTCAGTGATGACGGCTACCTCATCGAGATACACGAACGCAAGCGGATTGAACTGTTCGATCAAATGCCACGCTACACTGAGGACGGCGAGAACTGGGTCAGCTTGTCGCCCAATACCCCTGTTTCTATGAACATGTGGGGTTTTACGCCGAGCTTGATATCGGAGCTTGAGCCACGCCTCCGACGTTTCCTGGATACAATGAGCGACTCGAACAAGGATGAGTATCTGCTCCCAGAAGTGGTCGGTGAGCTGATCACGGAGAAGCGCGCACGTGTCAGAGTTCTCCCCACGCAAGAGCAGTGGTTTGGTGTCACCTACCGCGAGGATCGCCAGCGGGTGCAAGAGCAGATCAGAGCGCTCATCGCTAAGGGAACCTACCCGCGGGATCTATGGGCCTAGTGTGCGCTCGATCGATCCTGATGATGGAAGACTAGTTGCGTAGCGTTCTGAACGGCTAGGTGATTGAGAGAGGATCTGCTTGACATTAGACTATTGGATAGATTAAAGTCATCTTTCAGGCACATGGAGGGCGCAAGAACGAGTGTAGATGGATTGCTAGAAGTGATTGCACAGAGGGGCTGGACGGAGGCGCTTGCGCAGCGATTTGAGGATGAATACGGGGTTGCGATCAAGCGTACCATTGTCCTATACCTGTGGCGCCTTGGCATTGTTTCCCGTTATCTCTCAGATGAGATCCAAAGGACCATCCCTACGCGCGAGTTGGAACTCTTTGAGAACACCCTCTCCGATGTCTGGATTGCCATCCTTGGAGGACTTGTTAGGCGCTACAGACATGAGCAACTCTCGGGGCGGACCGATAGACCGTTCATAGCCTATCTGTCGGGAACGATCAGAAATATCCTCATAACAAACGCGCAGCACTTGGGCCTGCTCCCGCGCAAGAGCGAAGCGGAAATGCTCTTGGGTCTCGCCTCTGCGAAGAAGCCTGATACCCAGCGGAAGTACGTAGCCCTTCTTAAGTTCCATTTTGAAGAAAGGGTGCGAGAGATGATTCTCAGTCACTGCCCATCCGACCAGTTTGAAGAGGTCTATAAGCATGCTTATCAATTGAGCGCGTACTTCTTCGAGCAGTATCTGGTGCAGGTTTGTGGTACAAGTAAGAACAGGTGCAAGAAGGTAACTGATATTGTAGCACTATTTATGAGCAGCGACTACAGGAAAGGACTCCTGTATGTTGGGCACGTGGCGCCGCACTCCGACAGTGCGGAAGTCAAGTGCTACCCGCCACAGGACATCTCCACCGACGAGTTTCTATCATCCCTTTCCTTGGGGAGGGCTGGGATATGATGGCGGATCTAACTGCCCAAGCGCGGGAGTCCCGGCTTGCCTTCTGGGCAGCACTCCTGCGCGGAGCGCCGGTTGATCCACATGAAATCGACCGCGAGATCCTTCCACTGGTCATTGACTCATCGCAGCAAGAACGGGTGGCGTTCATTCTGTTGCGTGCTGCCGCAGCAATTGGTCAGAGTGGGAGCGAGGCTACAGTCAGAACGCTGCGCATCGCTATCGTCTATTGGTTCAGCAACACCAGCGTCTCTCCAGGGGATGACGTAGAGCGAGAGGTTGACCTCTCAGCCCTTCAGTTGCGCGACATCATCGGCTTGGGCCTCACGTGGCGCGAAGCGGCCCTTGCCTTTGGCGTGAACCCGAGGGACTACTCCGCCTATCAGCGGTTATTGCGCAAGCTGAGAGACGAGTGTGCAAGGCAGTGGGAGGCTCTCTTCGGGGAGCCGATGGAGCAAGTAATGGAGGGGATGAGCGTTGGACGAGACTAGGAAGCAAGACGTGTTTGAGAGCATGCTCTTTGACACCCTCTCCTATGAGACCACACCAATGGGGGGGAGATGCACCTACAGTGCGGAGACGTTCATCGCGTCCCTAGCCGGGGACCTCAATCAATCAGAAGAGGATCGATTGTCTGCCCATCTTCTTGTCTGTCCTAGCTGTGCAGATGAATATGCCAGACTTGAACGCTCCCTTCGGCAGGACGAGGAGAGGCTCTTCATGCGGGCCCGGGTCCCTTCACTCGCGGAGCAAGCCACTCGCAAGGAGGAGGCTCTTCATGCGGGCCCGGGGCCCTTCACTCGCGGAGCAAGCCACTCGCAAGAAGCGCAATTGGAACCTTCTGGCGTATTTCTTACCGATTGGGCAGCACGGGACTCGTTCGCTCCTTGCCCTGGCCACTGTTGCGCTCCTCATCACATTGGCGGTTATCATTCCGCTGCACTACTTGCCGGAGAGAGCCCCAGCGATCATTACAGCAGATGAACAGATGGTCCCTAAAGGAGACTCAACGATTGCACCGACCACCGAGGTAGTAGCAGAGCTCACTCCGGAGTCTTTGGTCGATAAACTTGACTCGATGGCCGGCTACGAACCATGGCGGGCGACGGCGTTCGTCATCGGCTACCTACGCGCAGCCGGAGTCCCGTTGGGCAAAGCGTCACTCGCCTTTGAGCACCAAAAAACCTACACAACACAAGCAAGCGACACCTGGCGGACAGTCGCCAAAAAAACGTTAGGCGATGCAGATCTCTGGCCGATCATCGTCTTGCTCAATCACAATCGCACACAAAACGGGGAGTTTCCCCCTATTGGGACAATCCTGCGTGTTCCTGCATCAGAAGACAGGTCAAAGTGATAGTGTCCGAAGAATATGTTTTATAGACAAATGTGTGTAAAAGGAGGTTGCATTATGGGCGGCAGGAGATTCGTTGGGTGGATGTTGTTTTCCCTCGTAATGGTATTTACTTCTGTAGCAAGCTTTGCCACCACGTATGGTATCGTCATCGGTGTCGCCACCTATGCCGACCCGAGGATCGAGGACCTGACGTATGCGGCGACGGACGCGATCTCCTTTGCACAGTCACTGCAGGAGCAGAGCGATGTGTCCCCATCGCGGATCACGTTGCTGACGAACAGCAAGGCCACGCGAGCTGCGATCGAGCAGGCCTTTACCGACATCGCAGCGATAACTAGGCCGGAGGACAAGCTGATCATCTACTTCTCTGGTCACGGGGCGAGCGTTCCTGATTTAGACGGAGACGAGGCCGACGGCGACGGGAACGACGAGGCCTTCCTCCCCTACGACGCGGCGAAGGGCGATCCCTCCTCGTACATCATCGATGACGACCTGGGAGAGTGGATCGCGCGCATTCCGGCCGAGAAAGTGGCTGTATTCATCGATTCCTGCTACAGCGGAGGGCAGGCCAGGGCACTGGATGAAGGAACTCTGGGAAAGAAGGGCCCATCCGACTCCATCGCCAAGGATGTGTTGACCGATGCCACCCCCCAGCAGCGGCGAGAGATCCTGGCTGCCTGTCAACCGTCCCAACTGGCCTGGGAGAACCGTGGCTTACAGCACGGAGT
>JAGGSM010000147.1 GCA_021159105.1 Candidatus Bipolaricaulota bacterium | reverse complement strand
TGATCGCGGCGGAAGGGACGCGCGGCATCACCATGACGCGCATCGCGGCGCGCATCGGGGTGTCTGAGGCGGCGCTCTATCGGCACTTCCACGGGAAGTTGGACATCATTCACGCCACGATCTCCGACAGCTTCGAGCGGGTGATGGAGAGTCTGACGCAGGCCGCGGGGCGGGGCGGGGCGATGACGCGGCTCCACCGCGTGTTCGTAGCGCAGCTGCAGTTCATCGAGGATCACCCTGGTATGGCGCGCATCCTGTTCTCCGACGAGGTGCACTTCAACGCCACGGAGCTGCAGCGCGAGCTTAACGCCCGCGTATCGAAGTTGCTCGCGTTTATCGCGGACCTGCTGCGTGCCGGGGTGGAGGAGGGAGAGCTGGCGGCTGATCTCGATGTAGCGGCGGCGGCGGCGCTCTACCTCGGGTTGATCCAGACGCAGCTCCTCCTCTGGACGATGAACGGGAAGGAAGGGAAGTTGGCGGCTGGAGCGCAGCAGCTGTGGGCGCTCTACGCGCGGGCATTGAAGTAGTTTTTTTTCGGAACGTAAGTTAGTTTACAGCAACAAACAAAATTGCTTGAGGAGATGAAATGGACAGATTGACACGTTGGGTTCTACGCTGGCCGAAGACGACCTTGGTCCTCATCCTATTGGTCACGGTCGCCTTCGCCGCCGGTGTTCCCCGTTTACAGATAGACAACTCGATCGATTCGATGTTACCGGTCGATCACCCGGCGCGCGTCCTCTACGACGAGGTGAACGACACCTTCGGAGGCACGGACATCCTCGTCGTCGCGCTCGAAAGCGACGACGTGTTCAGCGCGGACACTTTGAACCAGGTGGTCGATCTCACAGGTAAGTTCGAGGCCGTCCCCGGGGTGGACAAGGTGGTGAGCCTGTCCACTGTAAAGCGGATGCAGGGAAACGGCGGTGACCTGATCGTGCGCGACCTCATCCCCACTGTCCCGGCGGACGCCCAGGAGCGCGAGGAGCTGCGCGATTACGTGATGGGAAACTCGCTGTACATCGATAACGTCATCTCGAGCGACGGCCGCTACGCCGGGTTCATCATCGAGCTCACGCCGGACGCGGAGGACAGCGAGGTGTACAGCGCGGTACGGGCGATAACCGACGCGCAGGGGAACGCGTCCGACTTTTACGTAGCCGGCGGCCCGGCGGTGAACGCCGAGATGACAACCGCGATGAAGGGCGACCTCGTCCGGCTGATACCGTTCGTGGTGCTCGTTCTGGCGCTGATCCTGTACATGTCCCTGCGCACGTTGCAGGGGGTGATCCTCCCGCTGGTTGTGGTAGCGATCAGCACGATCTGGACGGTCGGGCTGATGGCGTGGAGCGGGACGGCGATGGCGATGATCAGTACCACCCTTCCGGTGATGCTGATCGCGATCGGGGTGGCTGATGCCATCCATATCCTCACCGATTACTACGCGGGCATCGGAGCGGGCAAGGAGAAGCGGGAGGCGATCCGTTTGGTGATGCGCCACATCGGCCTCGCCGTTGTTCTGACGAGCATCACCACCTTAGTGGGATTCCTGTCGCTCGGAACATCACCGGTGCGTCAGGTAATGCAGTTCGGACTGTTCGTCGGGTTCGGGGTGATGGCCGCGTTAGCGGTTACCCTCACCATGATCCCGGCCGTGCTCGAGTTGAGCAAAGCGCCGAAGGGAATCATGAAACGCGCCGCTCGGGCGAAGCGGCAGAGCAAGCTAGCCCTCGCTCCATGGCTAAATCGGATAGCCAGAGTGGTAGTGGCGCGCCGCAAGGCGATCGTCATCGTGGGGATCGTGATCTTCCTGCTCGCTGCGGTCGGCGGAACCCGCCTCACCGTGGAGACGAACACCCTCCGGTTCTTCCGGCCGGACAGCCCGGTCAGGCAGGCGACCGAGGTTGTGGATAAGAGCTTCGGCGGCTCGGAGAACTTGTCTGTGATCATAGATGGGGACATCAAATCCCCGCAGGTGCTGAACTCCATGCTCGCGTTGCAGAATTGGGCGGAAGGACTGCCGCAGGTCGGCTACACCGTATCCATCGCCGATTACGTGGCGCAGATCAACGAATCGCTGCGCGACAACGACCCGGCGCAGCACGTGATCCCTCAGACGCGCAACGCGGTGGCGCAGGAGATCTTGCTCTACGAGATGTCGGGCGATCCGTCCGACTTCTCCCGCGTTGTGAACTACAACTACGATGAGGCGCGGATCGCCATGCGGATGGAGTCGCTCACTAGCTCCCAATTGGGGAAACTGGTGAACGAGGTGGAATCCCGGGCCGTGGAAACGGCCAGCGGCGATTTCGGGGTGAAGGTCACCGGCTCGTCCTACCTGTTCAAGGTGTTGACCGACCTGCTGGTGCACGGCCAGATCTGGAGCCTGCTCGTTTCGCTGTTCGGGGTGGCCCTCGTGGTCGGCCTCATCTTCCGCTCGCTGCGCTTCGGCCTTTTGAGCATGATCCCGCTCGGGTTCACGATAGTCCTCAACTTCGGGGTGATGGGTTGGCTTGGCATACCGCTCGACACGGCGACGACGATGATCGCCAGCATCGCCATCGGGATCGGGGTCGACTACACCGTGCACTTCCTCTCCAAGTACCGCCGCGAGCGGCGGGAGGGAGTGGAGCCGCAGGATGCGGTGAGCGAGACGATCCGCACCACCGGGAGGGCGATCATCTACAACGCGGTGGCGGTGGCGGCCGGGTTCGCGGTGCTGCTCTTCTCCAGCTTCGGCCCGATCGCAACTCTGGGGGCGCTCGTCGCGGTGACGATGGGGATCAGCGCGATCGCCGCGCTCACACTGCTCCCATCCGCGCTCCTGTTGATGAAGAAGAAGATATGAAGACCGCTTCACGCGGATAAAAAAACGTTCCTGAAAGGAGGGACTACTATGAAAGACACAAAGAGGTTTATGAGGACGTTGGTGTTGGTCGGATCGCTCGTGCTGAGCGTGCTCGCACTGAGCGCGACTTCGGTCGCCGCCGACATCACTGGTAAGCAGATAATCGAGAACGTCGACAACGCGCCGGTCGCAGACGACGCGCGGCTGCTGATGACGATGACCCTAATCAATGACAAGGATCAGTCGATCGAGAGACAGATGTGGAGCTGGAAACTGGGAACGACGGAGACGGCACTCGTCTTCCTCGCCCCGGACGACGTGAAGGGGACGGCGTTCCTGACGATCGAGCTTCCCGATTACTCGAACGATATGTGGCTGTATCTCCCGTCGCTCGGGCTGACCAAGCACATCGACGCCGACAGCAAGACGCAGAACTTCATGGGATCGGACTTCACTTACGACGACATGGGGCATCGCGATATAAGCGACTACGACTACGAGATCCTGAGGGAGGAGACCTACGACGGGAATCATGTCTACGTCGTCAAGGCGACGCCCCACGATCCGCAGGAGGCTGGCTACAGCCACATGGTCTCCTGGATCAGGGACGACATCTGGAAGCCGGTGAAGGTGGAGTACTACGATCTCTCCGGCGAGCTGGAGAAGGTGCAGACCAACTCCAAGATCGAGGAGATCGACGGCTACTGGGCGGTCACCGAGATGGTGATGGAGAACGTCCAGACGGAGCACAAGACGATCGTGGCGATGACCAAGATCGAGGTCAACACGGGAGTCCCCGCAGAGGTGTTCACCGCTGACGGGCTGCCCAAGCTGCTCGATCTGGTCCCGCAGGAATAAGTGCCGACCGGCGGGGGAGGAATCTTCTTCCCCGCCGTCGCTTTATGATCGGGAAGGAGAGAAAGAACATGAAACGCAGGTTATTTATGGTGGTCGCTGTTTTGGTGTTGACGATCGGCGGCGCGGTGTTCGGAGCGACGGAGCCCGGCGACCGAGCGAAGTTGCTCATCATCGACGAGACGCACGGCATCCAGAGCTCGCTTCAGATCGAGCTGTTCGCCAAAATACTGGTCGGTACCGGTGAATTCAGCATCCATGCCTATACGAAGGTCCCCAGC
>JAGGSM010000111.1 GCA_021159105.1 Candidatus Bipolaricaulota bacterium | reverse complement strand
TGGCGATCGGAATGTGTGGCCAAGGATTCATGCTCGGGGTGGGCCTGGGAGAGCTGCTGACACGCCTGGTCACAGACGAGCTGACGCCGGACGACGAAGAGACCCTGCAGATTCTATCACCGTACCGGCAGTTCAAGGGTGAAGAAGCACTGAAATAGGAGGAGATAATGCAGATTGGAGCTGTGGAGCGTGTTAAATTGGGGTTGTTTCCTACTCCGTTGGTTGAGTTGAAGGCTCTTTCCGACCACCTTGGCGGGCCACGCATCTTCATGAAGCGCGACGACCTCGATGGTCTCGGCATGGGCGGGAACAAGTTACGCAAGCTGGAATACGCAATGGCCGATGCCATCACTCAAGGAGCAACGACGGTGATCACCACCGGTGCTGTTCAGTCCAATCACTGCCGCCTCACCGCAGCGGCGGCGAACAAGCTTGGCATGAATTGCCAACTCGTACTCTCTGGAGAGGAGCCGGAGATCGCCACCGGGAACCTCTTGCTCGATAAGATTCTCGGTGTGGACGCGATCCACTACGTCCCACGGCTCACTCCGCAGGAGAAGGAAGCCGCTGGACGTGATCCGGTGGAGGAGAAAGTGGCGGAGATCGAGGCACAGATCAGAAAAGACGGTGGAACACCGTATTACATCCCCAATGGTTGTAGATCCCTTCACGGGGCGCTCGGATATGCGGGCTGCGTGCGTGAGGTGGTGGAGCAACTGCATGGCCTTAACCTCGCTCCCGACTATTTCCTATCGGCTTGCGGCTCTGTGAGCACGCAAACAGGGCTGATGCTAGGAAGCGAGCTCTACTGCCAGGCTCAAGCTAAAGTGATCGGGATCAGCGTCTCGCGCGACAAGGACTATATCACCAAAAAACTCGCATCCTCTCTTGATGAGGCACGATCCTTCCTCGGATTGGCCGAGCTACCCGCAGCAGAGATCATCGCCTACGATGAGTACATTGGAGAGGGCTATGGAATTCCTACCGAGGAGATGAAAGAGGCGGTGAGCCTGGTCGCCCGCAAGGAGGGGATATTCCTCGACCCGGTGTACACGGGAAAGGCGATGGCAGGTTTGATCGATTTGAGTCGCAAAGGTGAACTCCACAAAGGGGAAAACGTGATCTTCATCCACACGGGAGGCGTGCCAGGAATGTTCGCCGAGGCTCAGGTAGCGAGCCTGCAGTTCTAGCGTTGACACTCGGATGTACTCGACAGGCAGGCGGAGGGTTCCTCGTGGTTTGGAATAGGTAATGCGCTTCAAGTTGAGGAATTTGGTGAAGAGATTCGCAAACTGAGAATCGCTGGAACAACGTTGCACACAAGGTACAACGCTACACAAAACCGGCCTGTCATAGCGTGGTATCTTGTCTGCCATGTTGTGCTATCTTTGAATATACCCGGCTACTGTACACGGCTTAATGATAAAAGCGCATAACGGACGGCCGTGTGACCGCCCGTTATGCGCTTGCAGATACAATCTTACTAACACCCAATTGATTACTGTAAAACTCGGGTGTTTGTGCTCTTTGATCGATTACTAGAAGATAGCGAAGAATCCGAGTAACACCCAGATCGATGCGCCTGTAGCGCTGTACATCAATCGCTGTTGCTGTTGGGTCTCCTTATAACCAGCCATGTATCCCCGTTTATAGTCGTCATTCTTGCTATCCAGGAACACCATGCGTTCAGCAGGGATTGTGGGCTGAGTAAGAAAAACATAGGCAAGATTTACCGGACCCCATAGCGCACCCCACAATACGTTCACCATCGAGATATCGTCTTTGGCGTCAATCTTGCCGGCTTGAAAACCATCGTCATATGACGACGCCTGAGCCACCAAACTGTACCCACCGATTGCTATGAACGTCACCAAAACCAGCAGCCCTACAAGAAAAAACCGATTTCTGATCACTGCATCCTCCTTAGTTCTTTCATGCAAATCGATTATTACCCAATTAGAAACTAACGATAATCCTACGTGATCCAATCTACCATATATCCGGTCTCTTATCAAGTGAGACGTATGGGGGCTACAAGCATTGCAGCTTTAGCTCTGCAGAGCATCACTGGTCGCGTTCGACAAGCGGGCAGATACACAGCGCATGCCCACCTCGTAATTGGTCGAGGCCAGCCGTGGCATAAGAGAGGAGCGCAACCGTGGATGGAATCGGGGCACTGCTCGACTTGGGAGCCGGAATTTCCGTAACTTGAGTCCGAGGATGCAGGCCGGCAAGCTCGCGCGCTTTGGAGAGAGCCACATCGAGCCCACCCAATGCGTCGACCAAGCCGCGTTCAAGCGCTTGCCTTCCGGTCCAGACGCGCCCTCCTCCGATGCTATCGATCTCCTCTTTGCTCTTATTACGTGAAGTGCTGACGCGTTCAAGGAAGAGCGAATAGGTGTGTCTGATCGATGCCAGCAGTCGCTCCTTCTCTTGTTCTGTAAACGGTCGCTCAGAGCCGTAGAAGGTCGCATTCTCCCCGCGCTTGAGCACTTCCCTGTTGATAAGCAATTTCTCCAGCATCCCTTCGTTGATGATCTTTCCAGAGAGGACACCGATCGAACCGGTGATCGTCCCCGGCTGGGCAACGATGTACTTGGCTGGCGTCGCCACGTAGTACCCGCCGGATGCTGCAACAGAGGACATACAGCAGACAATAGGTTTTTTCTTGGCAAGCCGCCTCAAGGCAGACGACATCGCCTCGGACGAAGCAGCCGAGCCACCGCCGGAGTCGACGAACAGAACCAGGGCCTTGGCGCGCTTGTCCTTCAACACACGTCGCACCTGTTGCACAATCGTCAAATCACCGGCACGCGGGTTGAGAAGGAACGGTATCCGAAACGGCGGTTTCGCAGGAGGACGACCGTTTCTGCCATCGACGATATCCCCCTCAACGCGGATCAAGGCGATGTACGCTCCCGGTCGCACGAGTGGACGGGGGCGCAGTTTCTTGCGGCAACTTGTGTAAGGCGCGACCCTTGCTGGCTTTCCTTGTCTTCCAAGATGCGCTGGGAGATCCTCCTGATTCATGATCCCATCTATAGCTTGTGCATCCAGCGCTGCTTCATCGGTGTATGGTGAGCCATCGATGATCGCCTTGATCTTCTCCGGGGTGCTTCCTCGATCAGCTGCGATGTCATCGACGATTGCAGCGTAGGTATCATCGAGCAGCCAGTTTGCCATCTCGCGCGCCTCGTCGGACATACGCGTTCGCGTCAGCACATCTGGAGCCGTCTTGTACGGGCTGATCTGCACAAAATCGCCCTTAAGGCCGATCCGCTCCAGAGCATCGCCGAGGAAAACGTAACCACGAGTAACCCCGAGCTGCCCTATCGAACCGCCACGAGCGACCAGAATTTCATCGGCTGCCGCAGCAACGTAGTATGTGGGCATACCATACATCGATCCCCAGGCAACAACGTGCTTTCCGCCTTCACGCAACTTGGCGATGTACCCGCGCAGAGTCTGCAATTGTGCCACGGACAGCTTCAGGCTTGCGATATGGAGAACCACTCCACGCACGCGTCGATCACGCGCCACCTGTTCGAACTGTTCGCCCAACTCCAGCAGGCTCAGCTTCTTGCCGAGCAGCTTTCGCCGCAGGAATCCCTGCTTAGGATCAGGAATATCCGGATATTCGCCCTCCAGGGTGAATAACACGTAATCGGGCGGCTTCTTCAAGAGGCGAAGTGGATAGAAGAAAGATCGGAGTAGCACACGAACCGCGTAGATAACATGCAGCATCTCTTGCCCTCCCGAGTGCTTTGCTTGTGATAACATACTCACAATCAGGGCTCCTGCCAAGTCTTCTTGCCAGGTTCCTTGTCGTTTCGAGAAGGTAGTGCCCTCTAGTTTCAGTTCACGGAGGACTGATGCCAAGAATTCACCACGAAGCACGAAGGACACGAAGAATGGAGATCCATGAGCTACAGAATGCTGTGATTGCTGTGTAATCTCAGAAAGTTACCAAGCAATATCAAGTGCTTTGTCCTAT
>JAGGSM010000151.1 GCA_021159105.1 Candidatus Bipolaricaulota bacterium | reverse complement strand
GTAACAAGCAACGCGATTACGCTATCATCGCTTTTTCGTATTCATCCAACAAGGAAGCGATGAGCTCGTGGACCGATGTGATCTTCTCCACTCGGTAGGCGTTGGCACCAGCAAAGGCGAATCCATCATTTAATTCTCCTTTCTTGGCGTTGGTCAGCGCGCGCGCGATGCAATAGGGAGAGGTCCTGTAGTCGCACGTTCTGAGGCACTTCCACGGACACTCAAACGGTTTCTTGACTCCTGCTGATACATCGTCAAGGAATTGGTTGCGTATCGCTCTTCCCGGAAGGCCGACAGGGCTGTCGATTATCACCAAATCATCCTTTCTGCACCTAAGATACATCTCCTTAAACGCGGGAGAGGCATCGCACTCGTGGGTGGCGACAAACCTGGTTGCCATCTGCACCCCTTGGGCGCCTAAGCGCATGAACTTGGCGATATCCGCTCCGGAGAAGATGCCTCCTGCAGCAATAACGGAGATGTTCTTGTCAAACTGCTGCTCAAACGGCTCTATCGCTTCGATGACCGCCGGCACGAGTTTCTCCAGTGCATAGTTGGGGTCGTCTATCTCTTCCTTCTTGAATCCGAGATGGCCACCAGCCATTGGCCCCTCTACAACCACTGCATCGGGGATATGCTGATACCGTTTCGCCCAGTGCTGGAATATGATCCTTGCCGCCCGCGCAGACGAGACGATAGGAACGACCTTTGTACGAACCTGCTGCAGCCTCTCCAGCGACAGTTTCTTGGGAAGCTTGAGCGGAAGTCCCGCTCCGAGGAAGAGCAGGTCCGCTCCTTCATCCACGGCTACTTCTACGAGATCATCGTAATCGGAAAGGGCGACCATGATGTTCACCCCGATAATCCCGTCAGACAAGTCTCTTGCTCTTCGCAACTCCTTACTCAGGGCCCTCTTGTTGGCCTCGCGGTAATTCGTCTTGAAATCTGGTTCAAGCATCCCGATGCCGGCAGCTCCGATGACCCCAATCCCTCCCTCATTGGCCACCGCTGCTGCCAAGCCGGACAAAGAGATCCCAACGCTCATTCCTCCTTGAACAATCGGTATCTTCGCTTCAATATCCCCTATTTTTAAGCTTGGTATCTTTGCTGAGTTCACAAAGGATCACTTCCTCATTGTATCTTTGCTTGATCATTAACTAATCCTACTGCTCAGCTACCGACGTTGTCAACACCGCGTACAAAATACCTTGCACGTAGCAAGGCCTAACCCCTAGTCATCGGAACCGTCGTTTGCAGGCACCGCTGGAGCGCGATCATGCTCGCTGTGAGCATCCCGGATGCGAGCATCTTAGATAATGAGATCGATGAGACAATCCGTGAGCACCACGCAAGCGCAAAGCGAAGGAGTCCGAGTTCGGAACCTTCACTCGTGAGCACAAAGCCGACGTTCTCCGATAGCCTGAGGATGCTACGTTAGAACCCTGTGTCTGGGCAATAACGAGCTTCGCAATGGCGGTATGTCTGTTCAGTACAGCTCGTCGTTATGTGTCCATCTTGTACTCTCGAAAACTGGACAGCAGGTCCGCAAACGACTTCGGTTGGTACTTCTCGAAGCCCTCTTCGTCCACGTAAACGAAATCATACGTTACATCCGATTGCATCGCGTTGATGTCTTCGCACCATTGCCGCAAGCGGGCCATTTTCAGAGGCACGTCAAGGTCCTCTCGGCCCTTGGTCTCGACCACAACAACCCGTTCATCCTGGAGCTTGACGAGGAAATCAGGGTAGTAGTTAGAGATGTCCCCATCCGAGTTAACATAATCGAGCTTGAAGTGGACAGCAAGGTAGTTCTTTGCGTACGACAGTACATCTGAGCAATCTTCAAGGAAACTGGCAAAGCGAAGTTCCAGCTCGCTGTCCCCAATGATACGGTTGAAGACGCTCTTCTTCGGTACGATGTAACCTTGGTCTTTGGCTACAAAGGGACGCGTCTGCCGAAGCTTGATCGTATCGCGAATTTCGGCATTCCCTTTGTCTTGTACGGTAAGCGCGTTGATTGCCTTCTTGAATGTCTCAATGAGTGTCTTGGTGGCAGCCAGTTCCGAAAGGTTGCGCAATGTGTTGGGGCTTTCGAGGTTCACCGGGCAATCGAACAACTCGTTCTGCACAAACCCCTTTATCTTGCTATAAAGAACGTCATAGCCGCTGACCAGGCGCAGTTCCTTCATGATGGTTCGTGCGAAGTAGCCAATCACGCTGTGATAATCGGCAACACCGGCCGTATCCAGGATCGTTGTATGGGTGATCTCCCCAGTGGTGATGTCCTTAAAGACGATCTCTCGTTGTTCCTCCTTGCCAAATTGCAGGTAGGGAACATGTTGGTGACCCATTGCAGTCACATCCAGGTCACTCAAGTTCTTGTATTCCCGGTAGACACGTGGTGTGAGCACTGGAATTTCGATCTCCAGCGTATCAAGGTCTTTCTTCTCATTTTCCCTGTCCACTTCCACCACCAACGGCGCCTTTGATGCGGTTCCCTTGCCCATTGGCTTGCGCTCCAAAACAACACCCTCGGCTTGGATCGACTCCACAAATTCCATGAACGCATCCGTCCCGACTACGCTAACGTATTCTTCCACACCGCCTGGGTACATCTTGCGGAGTCCACGCCCCAATGTCTGTTCGGGAAGGATGTTGCTCTTAGCCGAATAGGCGCGCAGTCCGACGATGGTGGTAACGTTCTTGACGTCCCACCCTTCCTTGAGCATCATAACCGAGACGATGGCCTTGTACGGGCTGTCCATTCCGTCAATCTCATTGGCCTGCTTGCGCAAGTCTTCCAGCTCGCTCTTGGCTTTGCCTGACTGCGCCTCGGAGACTTCGCCGTTGTTCTTTGTGTGGATAACCAGCACCGCATCTTGCAGGTCGGGATAGGTATTTTCCAGATACTCAGCCACGTCATCGCAGTTGCGTGTGTCGTCGGTCATCACAAACAGAATGGCCTTCTTGCCCATCTTTTCGTGTTCGGCATATGCCTTGCGCCATTCGATGACGCCAAGATCGATGTAATCGGCGTATTTCTCCGTGTACTTAGCGCTCTGGCGCTCGTTCAGCTTTGCACGGCTGGCGGCATCAGGGAGGACCGGGTGCTTCACGACGTTTTGCGATATCGCTTCTACCAATGGGTAGTCGGCGACTGTCTGCACGAAGATGGCTCCGTTGTTATGCTTTGGTGTTGCGGTAACGTCAATCTGCAAGCTTAAGGCACCGCCCTTTTGCAGCAGCCTGTTGTGGATGTCTTCGATGGATTTGAACCAGGCCATGCGCGGATCGTGGATGTGGTGTGCCTCGTCATTCAGGACCATCAATTCATCGATATCGCGAACGATCATACCTAAATCCACCTTAGAATCGGTGGTCGCGCCGGTGGGTCGTTTGCCCAGGAAGTAATCCATGGTGTTCTCATCGTCCGGTGAAGGCGGGATATCGTTGCTGGCATAAACACGGTGGATATTAGTCAAGAAGATGTTGCCTGTGGGCCTAGTGATATTAACCTCATCTTGTCTGTGCAAGGTAAGTTGAAAATCATCGCGCCAATTGTGGCCATCCACCCCATTGTCGGGAAGCACCGGGTCCTTGTAAAAGATCCGTAGCCCCTGAAAGTCTCGATAGATGCGGTCAAGCACAATGATGTTGGGCGTTATTACGAGAAAATTGCGCGCCAGTTGAGAATCGGGCTCATAGAGTCTGTGGAAGAAACTCCACGCCAACGCAAGGCTAAGCACCTTGGTCTTGCCGCTTCCTGTAGCCATCTTGATAACAAAGCGCCGCCATGTCTCATCGAACATACTTGCCGACACCAGGCCGCTCGCATCGAAGCGCATGAGATCATATTTGTCTTGAACTCCAATGACGTCGTACAGGTAAACAATGGTTTCCAGTGCTTCGCGCTGAGCAAAGTAGTACTGGAACTGGCTCATCGTCCCATCGGCCTGCTCCAGCATGTGCGGAGTATTGAACCACCAATTGAGCAAACTCTTGC
>JAGGSM010000012.1 GCA_021159105.1 Candidatus Bipolaricaulota bacterium | reverse complement strand
CAAGAACGCAAAGACAATCACCTTCCTTTTCCCCCTTCTGAATCGCTTCCCTTGGCGCCCTTTGCGTTCTTCGCGTGAGTCAAGGTTTTCAGTTCCGAGTTCCGCATTCCGAGTTCCGCACTCCAAAGCTTTCCCCTCGCCCGCTCGCTTCGCTCACTCAAGAACGCCAAGAACGCAAAGACAATCACCTTCCTTTTCCCCCTTCTGAATCGCTTCCCTTGGCGCCCTTTGCGTTCTTCGCGTGAGTCAAGGTTTTCAGTTCCGAGTTCCGCATTCCGAGTTCCGCGCTCCCCATCACCCGATTGAACCTTTTGCCCGCCACGTGCTACTTACTTGCAAAAGGGAGGACGAAAGGATGAAGCTATGTGGTAGAATAGATGCCGACAGCGCGCTCTTGCGATATCGCCACCTTCTTCGTGCGGAGAAGCATGACACTTCAACTGTCAAGCGGGCGAGGAAGAGATTCGTCGTCGCGAGGGCTGCCGCTAATGAGCACTGGAGAAGACGGTTGGCCAATGCAGCGCGCTAGGGAGGTCAAGTGTCCCACGAACGTGATCTACTGGCGAGGGTGGCCCACCGGGATGAGGCATCGTTTCAGCGGCTGTACGACGAATTCGCAACGCGGATCTTCCGCTACGCGATCACAATCCTGCGTAACCGCCACCTGGCCGAGGAGGTCGTGCAAGAGACGATGATCACCCTGTGGGAGAGTGCAGGCACGTACGCTGGAAGTTCCCGCGTTTCCACTTGGATATTCGGCATCGCGCGGCACAAGGCATATGACATCCTCAAGGGCGAGAAGAAGGGAGGGCGTACAGCTGATGTGAGCGCCGTCATGGACGATCCCGCTCCAGCGATCGAACGCGAAGCTCAAGTGCACAAGGCACTAGAAGGCTTGCCGCCCGATCAGCGTGAGATCGTATTCCTCACCTTCTACGAGAACCTTCCCTACAAGGCAATCGCGGATCTCCTTGAGGTACCTGAGGGAACGGTGAAGTCGCGCATGTACCACGCGAAGAAGAAGCTTGCGGAGGCGCTTTCATGATGCAGTGTGAACAAGTGCGGGAACTGATCCCCTGGTACGTGAACGGAACGCTCAGCCGTGATGAGGCGACCCTCGTGGCACAGCACATCGCGCAGTGCGCGAGCTGCCGAGAAGAGCTGGCACAGACCCTTCAGCTTTCACTCAAAGTACGAAACGCAATGAACGACGCGCCATCAGTTCCCAAGCGCGTTTGGGAGGCAGTAAGGACGGAGAAAGGGGAGGTGCAGCTGGGGGGCCTCGACCTCGGATCCTTCCTCCTCGGACTCTCCCTGGGGTTATCCGTTACGAAAAGGGGAAGGCCGCGTTTTACGAGCAACCTGCGCCTGTTCGGGAGGCAGGTACCAATCTACAAAACAAGAGAAAGGGAGGAATATAATGGAAAGTCATGATGTGGAAGAACTGCGCGAGGTGCTAAACGTTGTATCGGACAAGATTCCCGGCCTGCTGCGAGGCCTGCGCGACGTCCTTTACTCAAAGGAATCAGCGGAGAACATGGCAGAGTCGGTGGGCACGTTCTATAAGAAACTAGTGGAGTCAGGGATACCTAAGGAGGACGCGCTGGAGATGGCGCGCGGTTACATGATCAACCTGCGCGACATCATGGGAAGCAAGGGGATCAACATCGGCGACTTCACCCGCCATCATGATGATAAAGAGGGGGACGAGTCCTGAAGCGGATAGTTCACATACTCGCCATCATCGGCTCGATCGGAAAGCTCATCGTCGCTGTCGGAGGGGTGGGAGTCTCGTACCTCTACCGCCGCCGTAGATCGGTCCGCAGTTTCTCTCGCTCCCTGCACAGAATGGGGATATACGGCGACGAGGCCAAGATCCTCACTGCCGGCTACAGGGACATGGTGAGCCTCCCCGGCCTGCGCCAGCTGGCCAGTCGGGGCAAGGGCTAGATCACCGTTCTGGTTTGACCTTGTCGCAGTTCGCCTCGATAGGTGATTGATCGCGCCGCTCCTGGCTCCTATAATCACTCTTTGTACGGGGAGTGGCGCAGCCTGGTAGCGCGCCTGCTTTGGGAGCAGGAAGTCGCTGGTTCAAATCCAGTCTCCCCGACCAGGAACGGTGATCCAGCAATTGACCAAAGAGCCCTACCACATTTCTCTCTATCGGCGCTATCGCCCTCAGCGCTTCTCCGAGGTCGTCGGCCAGGAGGAGATCACACGCACGCTCAGGAACGCGGTGATGAGCGGCGATGTGGCGCACGCCTACCTCTTCTCCGGCGAACGTGGTATCGGCAAGACATCGATCGCCCGCATCCTCGCGCGCGCGGTTAACTGCCTCTCACCACAGGACGGCGAGCCGTGCAACACTTGCGCCAACTGCAAGACGATCATGGAGAATCGCTCGCTCGACATCATGGAGATCGACGGTGCCTCCAACCGCGGGATCGATCACATCCGCCGCCTGCGCGATGAAGTGGCCTTCGCCCCGACCGACCTGAAGACAAAGGTGTACATCATCGACGAGGTACACATGCTGACCAACGAGGCGTTCAACGCACTCCTGAAGACACTCGAGGAGCCACCCCCACACGTTGTGTTCATCTTCGCCACCACCGAACCGCACAAGGTGCCGCGCACGATCATCTCTCGCTGTCAGGCGTTCGACTTTCGCAAGATTCCGCAGGCAAAGATTACATCTCTCCTCTCAAAGATCGCCGAGGCTGAGGAAATACCGATCAGCCCTGAGGCAATTTCACTCATTGCTAAGAGAGCAAACGGGGGGATGCGCGATGCCGAGGTTATGCTCGAACAGGCAGCGAGCTACTCAACAGAGGAGATCACCGAGGAGCTGCTCCTTGATATGCTCGGCTTGGTGGGTTCCGAGGTGCACGAGGAATTCTTGCGCGCCATCGAGAACGGGGACAAGAAAGAGATCCTTGCCACAATCGACTCCCTGGTCGACCGCGGCAAGGACCTCGAGACGTTCTTAAGCGACCTCGTCGCCCTCGTGCGCGACCGCATGATCACCGCGGATTCCGACACCGCTCGCGACATCGCAATCTGCCGCGGACTGCTCGATGTCAAGCAGGAGATCTTCCGCTCTCTCGATCGGCGAATCATCCTGGAAGTGGGGCTGTTGTCTTTGATCGAAGAGATGAAGAAGGAAGGGCTCATCGCTCGGACAACGAAACCGACCGCAAAGAGGGATCCCGCCGCACGCGCCGCCAGGCAGAAAAGAGAAGAGAAGGAGGAGCCGCGGATCGATCGGGTTCAGGAGGAAGAAGAGCCAGCTTCCTCTGAGAGCGCCGCAAAGGAGATCGAGCAAGCGCCCGCAAGTGAGAGGGAGACTCGCGCGATCGCCCCAGAGCTTGCCGAGAAGTGGAGCGTTCTACTGCGAGAGATCGAGAAGGAGCGGATCGCGATGGCGGCCTTCCTATCCGAAGGGATGCCCAGTATGTCCGGGGATAGGTTAACCATCTCCTTTCACCCCGATCACACCTTCCACAAGGAGAGCCTGGAGAAACCGGCCAACTTGCAGTATCTTGCTGGAATGGTGCGCCGACACGTGGGAGAGAACTTCTACGTGGAGATCAGGCTAGACGATGGGGTAGAGCGCAAAGAGACTCCGAGCGAGGCGCTGAGGAAGAAAGTAGATCTCGTTTGTGAAGTGTTCGACGGAACGATTGTGAAGGAGGAATAATGAAGGGAATGGCCAACATGGGAAACCTGATGCGACAGGCGAAGAAGCTCCAGGAGGAGCTGGAGAAGAAGCAGGCCGAGATCGCCGAGATGAAGATCGAGGCGAGCTCCGGTGGGGGGATGGTCACTGCGACCGTAAACGGAAAGGGAGAGCTGTTGAACCTGACGATGGAGAAGGAAGTCGTCGACCCAGAGGACATGGAGATGCTCGTCGACCTGATCGTCGCTGCGGTACAAGAGGCACAGAAGAGCGCGCAGCAGAAGGCACAGGAGATGCTCGGCCCGTTGACGCAGGGGATGAACCTGCCGGGAATGCCTGGCC
>JAGGSM010000030.1 GCA_021159105.1 Candidatus Bipolaricaulota bacterium | reverse complement strand
CCTCACACGTTGCAATGTCAGGGGAGATGAGCTGGTATTCGTTCTCCACGCTCTTGCTTTGGTGGATCACAAACTCGTCGTATCCAGCAAGCGGATGGAAGCTTGCCTCCAGCTTGTCGATCCGCGCTCGTGGGGGTGCCTGCTCGCGCAGGGAAGCGATGAACTCGCTGAGGGTGGCTTCATCGCCTTCGGCCTCGATCTCCACACTCCCCGAGGTGTTGCACACCCAGCCGGTAAGCTCATAGTCATGTGCCAGTCGGTAGACGAACGGTCTGAACCCGACTCCCTGCACGATCCCCTGGATATTGATCCTTGCTCGCTTGTTCATTCCCTGTTTTGACCTCACAAAAACCGCCTGAATCTCGTTCAGGCGACAAACGGTCGATCTCTGCCTAATGGCTCAGCGAGCTAGGTTACACGGGGTAATCGAGCAAATCAACACGGGAGGACGACCCTTATGTCTCTTGCGGCGTGCAAACGCAGTAATGGTATGCATTTACGCGCATACGAACCTTTTTATCGGGTCTCTCGATTGATCGCTCGGGGGCTAAAGAGTAAACTTAGTATTACTGACGCGCCTAGGAGTGTTACTGATGAGCGAAGTAGTTCGGTTCAGTGTATCGATCGAGAGCGATCTGCTCAGGGCGTTCGACCGTCTGATCACTTCTCGCGGGTATGCCAACCGCTCAGAGGCGATCCGTGATGCCATACGCCGTCAGTTGATCAGCCGAGAGTGGGAGGAAGGGGATGAGGTAGCTGGTGTGATAACGCTCCTCTACGATCACCACCGTCCCGGCCTCGCTGAGACGATCACCGAGATCCAGCATCAGGCGACCTCGCAGGTGATCTCAACTACTCACATCCATCTTGATGAGAGCAACTGCCTGGAGTTCATAGCTGTAAAAGGGGAAGGAGAGGCCATTGAGAGGCTTGCCGATAAGCTGCAAAGCCTGAGAGGAGTGAAACACGGGGAGATCGCCGCTACATCAACCGGCAAGAAGATTGCCTAAGAAAAGAGTATGAAGGAGTATGTGATGAGGCTGTCAAACAGAATCGGAATCATGTTGTTGATCTTGTTGAGCGTTGGGTTCACCGCCTCAGCCACGATGACTGTCGTGGCGACTCACGCGGTGTTCGGTGAGTTTGTGCAGGTAGTCGGAGGGGATCTAGTCAATGTGGTCACGATCATTCCGTCAGGTTTCTGCCCGTCCAACTACGACCTGCGACCAAGCGATATTGCGGCGGTAACTCATGCCTCACTCGTCATCTACTCGGGGTTTGAGCCTTGGATGTCGACTCTTCTCTCAGGAGTGGGCAACAAGTCCGTGCAGACGCTGCAGCTAAAGGGTGATTGGAACACGCCAGACAGCGCTGCGGCGAAGATTGACGCCATCGAGAGCGCTCTTGCCTCGCTTCTTCCCGAAGACGCGCAGGTGTTTGCCGATAACGCTGCTACCTACAAGCATACCCTCGACTCCCTGGCTGCTTCGCTGAAGGGCGAGGCGGACACCCTGGGGGTGGCGAAGATTCCCGTGATCTGCATGCAGTGGCAGACATCGTTCGTCTCTTGGCTTGGGTTCGATGTTGTGGCCACCTACGGGATTCCGGCCAATCTATCGGTCAAGGACCTCGTTTCTCTCGCCGGAACGGGAAAGGAGGAGAATGTGCGCTTGGTGATCGATAACCTGCAGAGCGGCATCGACTTTGGGGCCAAGCTTGCGCGCGAGGTGGCGGCGGTGCACGTTGTGTTGTCCAACTTTCCCGGCGCAATGCCCGGGACATCCACAGTTCTTGACCTATTCAAACGCAACGCACGTAGTCTGTTTTCAGCGATAGAACCGCTCTAGCGAAGGAGAAGAAT
This sequence comes from Candidatus Bipolaricaulota bacterium, assembly GCA_021159105.1. Lineage (GTDB taxonomy): Bacteria > Bipolaricaulota > Bipolaricaulia > UBA7950 > UBA9294 > M55B144. Next base: position 2,230 of record JAGGSM010000030.1, on the reverse strand, counting down.
TGGAAACCTTGAAGATCGACCCCAAGACTGTAGATCTAAACGAGATGATCGAGCGTGGAACTCACTTGCACGGCCACCTCGGGCCGTTTCTCGTTGCTGGTATTCGCATGGGACTGCTGGCTCTGGAACTACTGAACAGCTCCGGATACTTCGGTATCCAAGCCGAATCAGAAACAGGTAGCAAGACCCCGCTTTCTTGTCTCACCGACGGAGTTCAGATCGGATCCGGTTGTACCGCAGGCAAGGGAAACTTGCAGGTCAACGGTACTGGCCAACCGACGGTACGCTTCAAGACCGATGATGGGCGCACGGCTGTGATCACGCTCCGCCCAGAGGCACTGGAGGACTTTCGTAGCGGCGAGTTGATCGCAGAGAGCCATCGCACAGCAACGCGCCCCTTGGAGGAGCTGTTCACGTGGGAAGTATCGTCATAGAGTTGAGCGGTGTATCGGCCGTCTATGAGGGCGAACGGACCCCTGCCCTGCACAACCTGTCCCTACATGTCGGGAGTGGAGAGATGGTGGGGATTGTTGGGCCGAACGGAGCGGGGAAGACCACGCTCCTGGAGGTGATCAATGGCTTGCTACCGATCACTGAAGGGACGGTGCAGGTGCTGGAGGAGCGCGTCGGCTCCAGGAGCCACCGTCTGCGACGAAGGATCGCCTACCTACCGCAGGACATGTTCTTTTCCCCGGATACACCGTTCTTGGCGAGGGACGTGGTGTTGATGGGACGCTTCGCCGGAATCGGCCCGTTTCGCCCTCCTAGACGGGAAGACCACGAGCAAACGATGCAGGCGCTGATCGCGGTGGGAGCGGACGAACTCTCTCGCCGCCCAATCGGCCGCCTCTCCGGAGGGCAGCAACGCAAGGTTCTTCTGGCGCGCGTGATCGCTCGTCAGCCACGCGTTCTCCTGCTCGATGAGCCGCTGACAAACATCGATCCCGAGGCGAAGGAGGACCTATCTCACCTGATCTTGGAGATTCACAGACAACTGGGCCTAACGACCCTGTTTGTCAGCCACGAATCCGGGCCGCTCCTTGCCGCTGCTGATCGGTTGATCACAGTTGTCGCTGGAAGGATCATCGCACGCGGCATGACGGAACCGCAGCCTGTGAAGGTCCAATAGTGTTTGGCATACCTCTACACATAGTCCTTCCTACTCTGATAGGAAGCCTCCTTGCTGGGATGATGTGCAGCACCATGGGAGTGTTCGTGGTGCGGATGAAACTGTCCGCACTCGGGTTTGCCATGTCACACGCTGCATTTGCCGGAGCGGCGCTCGGGCTGTTGCTGGCGGCGGTCAACCCATTGTGGATGGCGCTGTTGTTCGCCGTGGTCGCGGCGATGATCCTCGGTCCGTTATCAGAGGTCTCCCGACTGGACGCGGATACGATCATCGGAGCGATCTTCCCATTGATGATGGCATTGGGGCTGATATTCCTCAGCTTTGCGCCGAGCGCTGGCGTGGGGAACGGTGCCCTGTCGCTGTTGTGGGGAAGCGTCCTTGGAATCACAATGGGCGATGTGTACAAGCTGGCGATTCTTGCGGTGGTACTGCTTTTCGTGCTGGTCGGGTTTGGCAAGGAGTTTCTGGCGATCCTCCTCGACCGCAAGCTGGCCGCCGCCTCGGGGATCAACACGCGCATCTACTACTATCTTATCCTTTTTCTCACCGCAATTGTCGTCGCTCTATCGCTGCAGATTACCGGTGGCCTGCTGATCTACACGCTAATGATCCTTCCCGCTTCAGCCGCGTATCAGCTTCTCTACGACATCAAGAAGGTCTTTCTGCTTGCTCCGGTCCTTGGGGCATTATCGGCGTTGTTGGGTTTCCTGCTTTCGCTACTCGCGGATCTTCCGATCGGTTCATCGATCGCCATTATGGCAACAATCGTATTCCTCTCTTCGATAGCGATCTCGCCGAAGAGGCGACGATCTCGCCTAAGTAACGGCTGAATGGCTGTGCAGAGCAAGCAAGTCTCGGTGAACGCAAAAAGTCGGCTCTTTGTCATTCCAAGTGGGTAACTAAAGAGAAAGGGTCAAACGCCAAGACTCGGACAGAGGTGTAGAACTGCTTCACCACGAAGGACACGAAGAGCACGAAGGAGAAGGACAAAGCACTTGATCTCGCTTGAAAGCTGTTGAGATTACACAGCAATCACCGCATTCGACAGCTCATGGATCTCCATTCTTCGTGTCCTTCGTGCTCTTCGTGGTGAATTCTTGG
>JAGGSM010000166.1 GCA_021159105.1 Candidatus Bipolaricaulota bacterium | reverse complement strand
GTACTTAACCGTCCCATCGCCATTCAATACCGGATTGGGGCTCAGGTTTAAAGCGGGATCGAGGAATTCCTCAATCAGTGTCCCCAGCGCATCGGCTTTGGACAGACGTGGAATCTGGTGTCGGAAGTCGAAGTTATCCAGGATCTCCTGTACGTTGGGCGAGAAGCCGTCGAGATAGGCCTCAAAGTCCGCCCTTAGTTGCTGCTGGCTCGCGCGAGCGCGCAGGTCACGGAGGGTGAACCGAGATGTGTTGTAGAAATCTTGACCAGCCGCCTGCCGAAGGGGTGCATCTTGATGGGCGATGCCTTCCTTGTCAAGCGATGCCTTCATATCCAGGACCGCTTGCTTGGTCGGCTCTAAAACAGCATCCAGCCTGCGCAAGACCGTCATCGGCAGGATAACATCGCGGTACTTGCCACGAACGTAAAGATCGCGCAGCACGTCATCTGCGACGTTCCAGATGAAGCTTACAATCATCGAATATTGCGATTGATCCATTACCCGTCCCCATCCAGCGCTTCGACGATTATCCGATACAGACGCTGAGTCTCGCTCATCTCAATCAAGGCAAGTGTAACCTAACCGCTGCTCCTTTCCAAACGCGGAAGTGCTTTCGAAGAAGCGGCGATCGTATGGCGGTCAATTCTTGGCGAAAGCGTGCGGCAAATCGTTTCTACAGTCGGAAACGAACTCAGCCCTAAAGTTCTCCCCCAAGTTGTCACCCAAATGAGGCCAAGTCGGGACTAAATTCACTGCGGAAGTACCCCAGAAGTCGGCACCTCATCTAAATCAGTCTCTCGCCGGGTGCATAAAGATAGCGCTTCGGGTAGCTCGACTAACCTTGCAATCCTGGAGCCTGCCTCCATGATTTGCAAGGTTAATCGCAGTCGGGCTACACAGACGAATGATCTCGGCACCGATCGCCTTGATGTGCAGCCATCGACCGCGGTTCCCCGCATGGTTTGCGCTTCGAGAGGAGCAACTGACGCTAATCTTGCATGCCATTGCTGCGTGGGGTTGACATATTGCAGGTTCCTGTATAGCATATGCTATCTTTGGCATATGGAGATGTGTGATATGTTAGAACGATGGGCCGAGATCTTTCACGTGCTCGGCAACCGTGAACGCCTGCGCGTTCTCTCGCTGTTCCTCTACCACAACGACTGCCTGTGCGCATGCGAGGTGGTGGACGCACTAGAGCTTCCGCAATACCAGGTGGCCAAGAGCCTGTATCTACTGAAAAAAGCGAAGTTGCTGGAGAGTAGCCGTGATGGGCGTTGGGCTTACTACTGCCTACGCTGGACGGACGAGATTGGGGAGTTGGTAGATTTCCTCCGCGTCGCGATTCCGCGTGAAACGTGCAAGGTTGAGCTTGCCAGGCTGAACACACGCTTGGCGATGCGCCAGAATGGGCGTTGCGTTATTGGCTCAAGGTTCGATGCGGATGAGGATGATGGCTGACCCCAAGCGATTGTCCGCGTTCGATCGTTATCTCTCGCTTTGGGTCGGGCTGTGTATTCTGGTAGGGATTGGAGTCGGGTGGTTATTCCCATCCTTCCCTGCCCTTCTCAAGCGGGCGGAGATTGCGCATGTCTCGATCCCGGTGGCTATTCTCATTTGGCTGATGATCTACCCGATGATGCTTCAGATCGACTTCTCCCGCGTCTTGCACATTGGACGTAGGCCAAAGGGGTTGGCTCTGACGCTCGTCGTCAATTGGGCGATCAAACCGTTCACCATGGCCGGAATTGCAGCGCTATTCTTGTTCATCGTCTTTCGTGGCCTCATTTCACCTGATCTTGCGCGCGAATACTACGCCGGAGCGATACTCCTGGGTGCAGCTCCATGCACGGCGATGGTCTTTGTATGGAGCTATCTCTCGCACGGAGACGCAACGTATACGCTTGTGCAGGTAGCAGTGAACGATCTTGTCCTCATCCTCCTTTACGCCCCAATTGTGAAGCTCTTGCTGGGTATGTCGCGCATATACGTGCCCTACGATACGATCCTCTTGTCAGTGGGGCTGTATGTCGTTATTCCTCTTCTGCTGGGGTATTTGTCGCGCCGGAGGATCATCCGCAAGCGGGGGAGGCATTGGTTCGAGGAACGATTTCTAAATCGCCTGAAGCCGGTGGCAACGGGCGGGCTGCTACTGACCTTGGTCATCTTGTTTGCTTATCAAGGTGAAACGATCATTGCAAACCCATTGCATATCCTACTCATAGCGATCCCGCTGGCGCTCCAGACTTTCTTCATCTTCGCGCTTGCCTACGGCGTCGCCTATCTTCTGCGGATTCGTCACTCAATAGCCGCGCCGGCGGGGATGATCGGTGCGAGTAATTTCTTTGAGCTCGCTGTAGCGACGGCGATCTCCCTCTTTGGACTGCAATCGGGGGCAGCATTGGCCACTGTCGTTGGGGTGCTGGTGGAGGTGCCGATCATGCTCAGTCTGGTCTGGTTCGCCAATCGTACCAGGAATAAGTTCCTGCATGCTGTGAAGGGAGAGGCTTGAAGGCGATACTGTTCGTGTGTATCGAAAATGTTTGTCGCTCCCAGATGGCGGAGGGTTTCGCGCGTGCTTTCGCCGATTTCCCACTGCGCGTCGCCTCTGCAGGAACGCGTCCAGCCTCGCGTGTAGATCAAAGCGCGGTGGAGGTGATGAGCAAACTGGGGATCGATATCTCACGCCAGGTTCCCAATCTCATCGACCTCAAGACCGTGGGAAAATACGATTGTGTGATAACCATGGGTTGCGGTGCTGACGGGATTTGCCCAGCCAGGTTCCTTGGTGTGAGCGACGATTGGGAGATCCCCGACCCGAAAGGGACCGGGGTCGAGGAGTTTCGCAGCGTGCGCGACCTCATACGAGCGAGAGTGGAAGAACTTGTAAGAACTATGAAGGAGGATAGATGAGATCGAGATACCTTATTTCGTTACTTGCTGTGCTGCTTGTTGGCGTCATCGCAGCGGGAGTTGTAACTCTTGCAGCACCGAAGATTCAGGTGGACAGCGAGACATACGACTTTGGAAGCGTAATCGCCGGTACGTTCGTGTCGCACAGGTTCATCATCACCAACGTCGGCAATTCGCCTCTTACGATCAAGAATGTACGCACCAGTTGCGGCTGTACGGTCGTTGATCTGCAAAAGCAGGTCCTCGCCGCAGGGGAGTCCGAGGAGCTGCAGGCGGACTTGAGCACAACTGGTTATCACGGTCGGATTGAGAAGCGAATCTACGTTGAGTCGGACGATCACTCAAACGCGCTTGTCACTCTGCGCCTAACCGGCGTTGTGAAGCCAGCGCAGCCCTATCACATGGCGATAGGGAATCTGGAGTACATGTTCTACCTACTTGTCGATATCCGTGATCCCGACGCTTACGCCGCAGCGCACCTGATAGGAGCGATGAACATTCCTGTCGATCAGCTCGGGGAGTGGACCGATCGCTTCCCCAAGAAGGCACTCGTCATCCTCTACGACGATGACGGAACGCTGAGCGACCCAGCGGCGAAGACCTTAAACGATGAAGGTTTAACGAATGTGAAGAGCCTGATGGGTGGGCTTGACGAGTGGATGAACGTGCTGGGGGATGAGTTCATCCTGCGCGCGGGAGAGTGAAGTGCGAACTCGGAACGCGGAACGTAGAACGTAGAATGCGGAACGTAGAATGCGGAGCTCGGAACGTAGAACGCGGAATCGAAAAGGCCAATACAAGACGACGAGCGCAGAACGCGGAACCAAGAATGTGAACTTTGAGCGCGGAGTATGGGACAAGATGCCAGCGAGGCAACGGGTGAGGAGGAAGGATGAACGGAAGTAAGGAGTCTATGCGGAGGGTGTCGACAGGCCTACTTGTGCTGGTTGCGTGTGCTGTAGTTCTAGGCTTCTCTGCAGCCAGTTACGGAACACAGCTTGTTCTCTTCTACGAGGATGGCTGCCCGCACTGTGCGCGCATCGAGAGCTTCCTCGAGAGAATCACTCCGGATTACCCCCGGCTTGAGATCGTGCGCCACGAGATTCATGATCCGGACGCGCATGATCTGCTCGATCGTCTGCTTTCCGCCTACGGGGCGAAGCTCGGATCTGTTCCGATCATCTTCATCGGAGATGTGGCCATGGTGGCGGACACGTTCTACTCTCCC
>JAGGSM010000199.1 GCA_021159105.1 Candidatus Bipolaricaulota bacterium | reverse complement strand
CTACGTCTTCGTCAAATTCCCGCAGATTGACGACTCAGAGGAGTTCGTCAAGTTCATGATGAACGACTTCAACCTCGATGGCGAGACAACGATGGTCGCGCCCGGGGCGGGTTTCTACGCCACACCAGGGAGGGGAAACGACGAGGTGCGTATCGCCTACGTCCTCGAAGAGCCCAAGCTCGTCCGCGCGGTAGAGGTCTTGAAAGCAGGATTAGAAGCGTACGTGAAGAAGCACGAGCGCGTCACAACACCCGCAGGATGAGGGAACGCCTCGACAAGGTCATCAAACAGAGGCGATTGATCCGCAGCCGGTCGCGCGCTCAACGAATGATCGCTGCTGGGCGTGTCACTGTTGATGGGAAGATCGTTTTGCGCCCAGGGCACCCGATCGATCCCGAGGCGCAGATCGAGATCATCTCTCGTGAGGCGTACGTCGGCCGCGGCGGGGAGAAACTCGCTGCGGCACTGCACACCTTCGACATTGATCCAAGGGGTAAGTGCTGCCTCGACATAGGCAGCTCCACAGGTGGATTCACCGATTGCCTGCTGCAACACGGGGCGGATCGCGTGCACAGCGTCGATGTGGGGCACGATCAACTCGACGTTCGCCTGCGCAACCATCCTCGCGTCGTTGTGCACGAGGGGATCAACGCTCGTTATCTGGTGCCACAGGACATCGGAGAACCGATCGATCTCGTGACGATCGACGTCTCGTTCATCTCCCTGAAGCTCGTCCTCCCACCGCTTGCAGACATACTCGCACCAAACGGCAAGATCGTCGCCCTCGTCAAACCGCAGTTTGAAGTCGGGAAGGACCTACTGCCTGGCGATGGAGTGGTAAAGAGCGAAGAGGATCGTGATGCCGTTCTTGCCGATATCCGCGCGTTCATCGAGAATGAGACGCCGTGGAATGTGGTAGCACAGATAATCTCTCCCATCCAAGGCGAGAAGGGGAACGTCGAGTACTTGATCCACCTGCGCTAGCGCGCGCTATCACCTAGAGTGTTCAACGCCCTCTACGCCTGGCGCAACGCAGAGAGGACGATCTCACGACTGAGTAGCGCTCGATCCTCCGGCCTTTCCAAGAACGGTCCTACATCCTCTGCAATCTTTGAGAAATCCAATTCGGCAATCTTGTCAGCGATAGCTTCTCGCCAGTTTCCCGCCCGCACCGGTGGACCGTTCCACCCTGTTTGAGCCAGAGCATTCTGCAGCAGGTGAATATTCGGATCCGCACCATCGGGGCGAGAGAGGTACCAGAGTAAGTCGTAGATGTCCCGTCCCTTCGTGTACGGCCGCGAGAGCAGGGCGTGCAACTTTCCCGCCATCATCGAGGGGATGTCGTAATGGAGAAGGGCAAGAAGAAAGTGCCGATCGATTAGTGTCGTAGTCACAGTTGCACCAGCAGGCGGCCGCGTGTCTATCTCGATTTTCACAGACAACTTCTCCGTTCGATGCGGCGACAGTCCGGCTTCATACAACAGCCCTGGTAATCTGACAAACGCAGAGTGGATTGGCTCTCCTTCGTGTGAGTGCATCGTCACGTCGAATCCAGCATTGGTCAAATCCGACTCCACTCTGTCGAGAAGGCGGTCAAAGCTGTAACCTTCCGCATGCTCCAAGGAGAAATCGAGATCCTCAGAATATCGATGCAACCCGTACAAAAACCGCAGCGCCGTTCCACCGACAAACGCGATCTGTTCAAACGCTCGTACCGATTGCAGGGAGTAGAGAACGTGTGCTTGCAGATATTCGCGCAAGACGTTCCTCTGTTGCCCCGGTGGGGCTTTGCTAGCAAGTTGCAGGGCGCGATCCTTCATGATAGATCATACTCCTTTAGAAAAACGCTTTGATATTCCAGGAGACGTTCTGCCCCAGTAATGAGTTTCTGCACGCCACTTCGATGCGCAAATGCCAACAACCGCTTTTCATCGAGGCGATCCAGGTTCTGAAAACGCATTTCTTGAATCTCCTCGGCAGTTGCCACGCCCGATCGAAAGTAGAAAAGATCGAGAATCGCCTTCTCCGGAAGAGCGATGACGCACTCTTGCCCCTGCAAGCTCTCCGACGCAAATCCCCAGAATAGACCTCGTCGAATGTGGCGATAACGAAACGTTCCCAGCACGTTTTCCAGCGTACGCGGTCGCCCCGTCGTCACAGAGGTCACGACAGCGACTGCTTCGGGGATGAGTTCGTACCAGGCAAGCGCACTCTCCATGCTCACGTATGATGGATAGACCAGGCGATTCGCGACATGTTCAAGGGGAAGATCGACCCTTCTGTACGGAGGCGCGAGCGCATACTTCCCGCGAGCCAACTTAATGAGACGTCCTGCTTTAACCCATCGACTCAATTGTGCTTGGAGCGCATCGGGATTGGACTCCCCTGCGTACACCATGGCGGGCTCAATCACCGCGCAATCGTTGAATCGCTCGAGGAACGCGCTCCATCTCATAGCAGAAGAATAACATTATTGCTATTCTTTTGCAACATTAGGAAAGCATAGCCAAGAGACACAAAGCGCGGAGCATGAATCGTGACACCCCGTTTCGTTGCCGTGGCACGTCGTAATCCGCAAAAGTGCTATACGGCAGCAGAGCCATCCCTCTCCTTTCTCTAGTACTTCATCACCAGTGTCAACTCAATCGTGCCGTTAAAGCGCGAAAACACCAAAAATAAAGACCCGCCCCTAGTAACTTGTCTCATCTTCCTAGCCTGGTCCAAATATGTGCGCTATAGTGGAATCATCTAAGGACGGTACAATGATAAAAGGGAATCGGTCGTTCGATATATCCGAGATTATGAAACTTGGGGAGATATTTCGCCGGTATCCCGATATCAAAGCGGTGTATTTGTTCGGATCGACAGCGTCCGGTTATGCCCGCCCGGATAGCGACCTCGATCTCGCCGTTATTCCCGCTGACACGAGTGCCGAGGAGAAAAAACTAGATATCCTTGCAGAGCTCGCCAATCGTGGGTACTGTGATATCGATCTCATCTTCATCGACAAAGATAACCCTATCCTCGCCTACGAAGCGATTCGGCAAAATAAGTTGATCTACGCCACCGATGATTTCGATTGTGGCACTACCTATTCTAATATCGTGCGCAAATATCTGGATTTCGAGTTTTTCCTGCGCGCACAACGCGCTGCATACAAGGGAGAACATCGGTGTTAAGGCCTGAAGTTATCCGTCGACGGTTACAGAAAGTCGACAAGTATCTGAACATACTTGAAAATTGCGCCGTTATGCCCTAAAGGATTTCCTGGCTAATCCCGAGCGCTATGGAACGCTGAACGCTTTCTACAACTAACTATCGAAGCACTGCTTGACACAGGAAGCCACGTGATCGCAAAACTGAAACTCGACGCGATCGAGACATGCAGCGACATTCCACGAATCCTGGCAAAGATATGGATATATAAACCACGATCTGGCCTAGAGATGGATCCGAATAATTGGGTTCCGTAACATACTGGTTCATGAGTACCTCGACATCGAAAGGAAAGTCGTGCACGGGGTGTTGCAGCATCAACTCAGGGATCTACGCGTCATCAAGCAAGCGTTGGCCCAATTTCTGTGACGCACTTCGCCGCTCATCCTGCTTTGAACTTCGGCCACCTGTTGTAACCAATGGCTGGATCATTTGATCGCAGTTTCAGGATGAACTGTACTTCCTTCTGGTTCACCTCGGAGTCGGGTGCCAACTCGGACTCCCAAAGAATCTGTTTTCGGATCGTGAAGTCTCGCCTTTGTTCACGCGTGAAATCCTTTGCAATCAGGTCGCTGTCCGCACTACCAAAGTAGTTGATACTGTCAGTTAGATCCTTACCCACATAGATCTTGCCATTTGGATATGTAATCTTATAGATAACTTTCATAATTAGCCTTCGCCCGAGGCAGAATATCTGTTTTGCGAGATTCCACGCACTCCACTATTTAATCTCGTCCAAAGTGAACGCCTTCCCATGGCCGGGGTAGACGATTCGGATGTCCAGCTTCTTCACCCGCTCGAAGCTGGT
>JAGGSM010000098.1 GCA_021159105.1 Candidatus Bipolaricaulota bacterium | reverse complement strand
CGGCGTGCTACGCCACGCCCTAATGCAATGCGAATCCCATGTATCTCCACGAGAAGAGGGCCACGGAACGCTCCTGATCCGGACACTACTATCGTGTCCCCCGGATGAATCCCCATCTGCGACAGGTTCCGATACAGCCCAGGGCCGCCAGCAATGCTGATCACACGTGCATTCGTTCCCGTACTCAACTGATCGAGTGTCATCTATCTCGAACCTCGCTTTTTATTGCAATTTATTTGCAACAAGAATATACGCAACGCCACGACCCCTGTCAAGAGGCTCTGTACGTGTCAGTCCAGAGGACAGGCCGTCTGTGCAGGTATCGGTTCATCGCGTATCATTGGATTAACAGCAGACTTGCGAGGTGATGAGGAAGATGGAGCGTTCAATTTCCGAGCTTGCACACGCAGCGATGAAGGCATGTGAAGAGATACAGGGTTTCTCGGCGACAGAGACGATCAGCGCGGGGCCAATCAAGGCCGAAGGGCGAATACGCTACCGTCGCCCGGGGAAGATCACCCTGGAATACCGCACCTACGAGGATCCTCTGGCGGAGTTTGAGGAGAAACTTGCAGGATCTGAGTTTACTCCCTCTGAGCTTCTCGGAATGCAGATCGTCCACGATGGTCGCGGAACCTGGCTGCACGACACAAAACGAGATGTGGCCATCCGCAAGCTCGGGCGGAGGCTCTACTCCCCGCTTCGCCTCCCCGATGGGATCGCCGAGATCGATATGATGTGCCAACTGACGCACGACTTCCTCCTGCGCGATGAAGGGGAAGAAGAGATCAACGGAAGGAAGGCGCGTAAGATTGGGCTTAAGCCAAAGATGCAGGAGCGGATGTCGCTATTCAAGGACGAGATCTTCCCGTTGAAGCGGGCGGTCATCTCTATCGATCCGGAGACCCTCTTCCCAATCCGTATCCTGTTCTACCCCACGCAGAGATCGCCCCTCTACTACATCGCCGGACCGTCGACCCCGATCACGATCGAGTACAAGGATGTGCTATTCGCTGTTCCAGATGAAGAGCTGTTCTCATTTACACGATCTGAAGAAACGCGCGTGTTCAACGAAGAAGAAACGGTGGTGAAGGATCTTGCAGACAAACTGCCGTTTGAACTCTCCCTTGAGCAAATCACGCAGCAGGGATACGTCCCTCGCGATGACCGTGTTCTAATCACGGCAAACGAGAACCACGAGCGGGCGTACGCTCTCCTCTCCTTCGAAAAGAAAGGTGGCGATAGCAAAGAGACATCCGGGATCTCTCTTCGAGTGGGAAACTACCTATCGCCCGATATGAACAGACGACGAGCGCTCCTCGCTGATAGTGGGGAGGAGATCAACTTGGGAGAAGAAAAGGGAAGGATCATCGATCGCGGATCGCTTCTCAAGGACGAGATCCCCGAGTCTGTGCGCCGGTCGCTGCTCGAGATAGGCTGGCAAGATGGCGATGTGTACTGGTTCCTTCTCGGAGAAGGAATCGATAGGGACGATCTGGCCAGCATTGCCACCGCAGTAGCAAATGGAAACGAACGGGCCAGCCAGACCGAGGAGTGATCCAAGCTATATCTGTGGTAGAAGCTGGGTGACCTCCCCGCTGGCCAGGGATACCGCCATTACTCTGTACGTGTCATCCTTGTTCTCGATAGTGAACCCCAGCGTTTGGCTATCTATCCAGAACAGCGAAGATGCTCCTATTGTGTTGTCCAGAGCCCGCGATTCCTGTCTATCCATGTCGTAGAGATAGATCACCGGAACATCGGATTCCTCGCCTTTGGCCCCGATGTAGGAAAGGAGGTCTCCATCCGGAGAGAACGCAGGGACAACACCAGCATCTGACACCTTGTGCGCGCCTTCCTGGCCGGGATTGATCAGGTACAACGCCGGTTGATCATCGCTGTCCTCCAGTTGGGGAGTGATGAGCGCTTGATCGTAGATGCAGATTGCGACCAGGTCGTCGTTCGGTGCCACGTCCCACAGGAAGGTGGCGGGAAGAAGGAAGAGCGTATCTTCCATCCCCTCCGCCAGGAAGAACGATGCCACTTCATCGGTTTGACCGGTTGTGATGTCGTAGGTGGACACGTGAGCCAGCTTGAGCGATCCTTCTGTCGTCTCCGAAATAATGGCTAGAATTCCATCCCTTGTGACGCGCCTGTAGCTGATGACATCATCATGTAGGATGCGGTTTGTCCCATCTGCCCGGCTATATAGTGTCAGTGCTGGAAGATCACTGTCGTCTTGAGCCCACAGGTAGGTAACATCTCCTCCCTCCGTGAAGAGGGGGGCGAGGATCATGTCCTCAGTTCGAAAGAGCGTCGCAGGAACGGAGTTGGTTTGCACACCGGACGTGCGGACATTCCACGCGATCGGCTGTCCGTATTCGTCCTGCTCCGCCTCCATGAACAGAATACTGCTGCCGTCTGCCGACCAATCAAGGACGCCGCTGTCGCCGGTGGAGGAAACGTTGTTGAGGTTTATCACTTCACCGTCCTGCAGCAGAGCAAGATGGGAGTTTCCTTCAGGCAACAGATTGTACGTGCCGTCATCTCCGACAAACACGGCTGTTGTGCCGTCAGGCCCGACCAGAGGTTGATTGAAGATGAAGCCACAGCCAGATAGAAGTAAGCCGACCAGCACCAACATGAGCAGATATGTAGTTTTCATCCATTGAGCATATACGCGATGGTTTCCTTCGTCAAGTGTGAGAGAAGCTTCATGTCCAGACGAAACCCTCGTTGCGCCACGAAAGCACGCTCTTCGTGGGAGCTCGCCTCCCACGTTTCCTCATCACTCTGGTCTATGCCTCAACGTGGCAGACAAGCCACTCGTGGGAAGCTGCACCCGCTACGCACTGCGTGATCTCTGCAAGAGGTGTTTATGTGCAGCAGCGGCTCCATCTCTGTTTGCCCGACCCACGTTGCCATCCTCGAGGTAAGAGATGATGAAGCCAGCGGCAAATGAGTCCCCTGCCCCGGTCGGATCGACACCATCGATCATCTCTGCCCTTCGAACTGAGAGTTTCTGTCCATCCCAAGCGATGGATCCGTTGCGTCCCATGGTCAATGCGCCGATGGGAAAGCGCGTACTCAGCAGATCGACTACTCTCTCTGGCCCCTCCTCTCCCGTCATGAGCCTTCCTTCCGCCAGGTTCGGAAGCACAATGCGCGCCGCGCTGATTGCACTGAGGAACCGCTCTATGCCAAAAGATGAGATAAGATTTGCAGGAGGGGGATCGATCGAAATGCTCATCCCGTGCGATTGTGCCATCTCTATCGCCCGGTTCGCCGCGGCGCGCTGGGCCTCACTTAGGAACGCATACCCCGAAATGTGTAGGTGATCCACCCCGTCAAACCACTCTTCATCGATGAGAGATGGATCGATCATATCGTTTGCCCCACGCGAGCAGAGCATCGTCTTTCCGTTGCTACTCTGCAGGGAGACGATCGTGCCACTCACCGTAGCCCCTCGTTGCAGGTGCGGGGTCACCCCGGCGCGCACGAGCGACTTGATCAGGATATCACCCGCAATGTCGTCACCCACACAGCCGATGAACTCGACAGTTGCTCCAAGTCCTGCCGCCGTGCGGGCGAAGCTCGCCGCCGAGCCACCCGGTTCGACGCGAACATCCGTCCTAACTTCCCCATCCGGCGGTAATGACGCAGGGACATTAGTGAGTACATCAAGGTTGATGTCCCCAAGAACGAGGATGTGGCTCATTTGTCGTTTCGTAGCTCAGCGATCGCCTCTGCCAAGTCGCGCACGCGATCGGGCTCAATCGGTGCGTCGATCCTCCCGTCCTGCTTGAGGATCGTTCCGACGATGAATCCGTCCGCCGCGTGGTAGGTGGAGAGGTTATCGATCCGGACGCCGCTACCGATGAACACAGGAAGGTCCGTCATCTGTTTCACCTTGGCCAGGTTCTCCGGCGGGGTGCGCTTCCCAGTACCGATTCCAGACACGATCAGCGCGTCCGGCAGATTCCGGTCGGCGTCGAGCGCTGCCTCTTCGATAGTCGTCAGGTGAGCGGCGTGCTTCACGTGGACGTCGGCCAGGATCTTCACATCGCTCTTCAGTCGCACGCGCAGATCGAGAAGCTCGCGTGCGTTCCCCTCGATCATCCCCTGATCGGTGAACGCCACGCCACAGAACACGTTCACCCGCACAAACGCAGCTTTGGTTGCTGCAGCGATGGAGATGGCAGCAACGCCGTCGTTGCGCAGCACGTTCACCCCCAC
>JAGGSM010000029.1 GCA_021159105.1 Candidatus Bipolaricaulota bacterium | reverse complement strand
AGCGCTTCCTCCATTACCAGCTCTTCTTTCTCATGGAAACGCTTCTCGATTTCGCCCGCCAACCGCCTATAGCCTTCCTCCAGTTTCGCGACCTGGGCACGCGCATCCGCCTCAGCGCGCGCCTGTAGCTTGGAAAGCTCTTCCTGCGCCCGCTCCTGCGCCCTGCCCAGTTCCTCCTCCGAGCGCGCACTGGCATCAGAGATGATCCTATCTGCCTTGTCGCGCGCGTCTTGCTCGATCTTACGGGCTTGTTCTTCCGTTGCTAAAATCCGTTCTAAGTATTTCTCCATCTTTTCATCCCTTCTTAATAGTCGCCCACGCTACGAAGTGTACCCCCGTCTCTTCATCAGGGCCACACTCAATCCCAACATCAAGAGAGCATACGAAGCAAGGACGGTCAGTTCTACCCATATCCCAGAGAAACCTGCCCCACGCAGCATTATCGCACGCAACGCGCGATTGAGGTAAGTCAATGGGAACAGGAAGACCAACGGGCGCAGTGCCGGTGAGAGTGCCTCAACCGGCCAGAACGCTTCGGTGAGGATCAGCCCCGGGAGGATGATCAGAAGCGCATACTCCACAGCCTGGAACTCATTCCTGGCCAGCCCTGAGAGGAGGGTCCCCAATCCCTGCAGACCGATCGTATAGACGATGATCACAAGCAACATCAAGGCCAGGCTCCCGACGAACATCGTGTGGAACAAGAAGTAGGCGATGAGGATCACCTCACTCGCCTGTACCAGCGAGATGATGGTGAAGGCTAGAGTGTAACCCATGCTCAGTTCCCACGGACGGATGGAGAACGTCAGCAGCCGTTCGAGAACGCCGTTTCGCTCCTCGCGAACAAGCGAGATGAGGGTAAGCATGGAGGTGATCACCGTGACGGCAAACCCTATCACTCCGGGTGAGTAGTAATCCATGTACCCCGCCCCAGAAGCGTAGAGATCATCTGTGTGCATCATGTCGCTCCAGTTCACTGTTGTGTCCCTCCCAGCCAAGTAGGACAGGAAGAGGCTGTTGAGGCTGGAGCGCACCGTTGCAACGATCGTGTCGGCTGTAGGAACGTTTGACCTGTCCACGCCCAGAACCAGGGCTGGAGCGCTCCTCTCGCTTGCGCCACGCGGCAACAGGTGAACAGTCTGCCCGTGATAGGAGTAGGCCATCTCACCCTTCACTGACAGTACGCGGTCTATCAAGTCTTGCGAGAACCCAGGAGCGATCTCGATAACACCTCGCGCTCTTCCACGTTTTACAAGATCTTGTGCTTGTTTCTCATCATCGACCATGCGTGCACGGAAGGCATGATCCCCAAACCCACTGATCAGATCGTCAGAGAGCCTTTTCTCCACCGTGATCGTGCCGAATTCTTTCGTGTTCACCGTAATCTTGCCCGAGTCGTGGTTGACGATGACGACCGCGATGTCTGTTGGGGTACCTGAAAACGCGTAGCCGAACAGGAGGATGAACAACAGCGGTATCGTCCCGAGCATGATCACGGTGAGCCAGTCGTGCCTCAGCCGGCGAAACACGTTGCGAGCGACAAAGAAGACGTTCATCCTTCCTCCTTCCCTTTTCCAACGAGCTTAAGAAATGCATCCTCCAGCGTCTTGGCGTGCGCCTCTTCCTCCAGTGCTTGCGGTGGACCCTCCTCGATCAGCCTTCCCTGGCTCATCAATCCCACGCGGCCACAACGCGACGCCTCCTCAAGGTAGTGCGTTGTGATGAGGATCGTGGTGCCCTGTGCCGACAGCTCCTTGAAGTGCTCCCAGAAGGAGACACGCAGATCCGGGTCGACTCCGGCCGTCGGTTCATCGAGCAGGAGAAGGGCCGGATGGTGAATCATGGCCACCGCGAGCGACAGCCGTCGCTGCATTCCCCCGCTCAGGTCGCGCGCCAATGCTCCACGCTTTCCACGCAGTCCAACGAGTTCCAGTATACTATCAGCGCGTGTGTTGACATCTTCCCGCGTCAATCCTTGAATGCGCCCAAAGAAGCACAGATTTTCCTGCACTGTTATGTCGTCGTAAATGGCATTCTCTTGTGGCATGTACCCGATC
Source organism: Candidatus Bipolaricaulota bacterium (assembly GCA_021159105.1). Classification (GTDB taxonomy): domain Bacteria; phylum Bipolaricaulota; class Bipolaricaulia; order UBA7950; family UBA9294; genus M55B144. Next base: position 2,193 of record JAGGSM010000029.1, on the reverse strand, counting down.
GATCGTAGCACTTTGAAGCTCGGAACGCGTTCTCCAAGGATGTACACCTCTCCTTCATCCGGCCGCAGGATCCCACACAGCATGCGCATCGTCGTCGTCTTCCCGCTCCCGTTCGGCCCGATCAGCCCGTAGATCTCTCCCTCGTCTACGACAAGGTCGAGCCCACGAACGGCGAGCACATGCCCGAAGCGCTTCACAAGTCCCTCTGTACGAACGACATCCGAGAGTATAGTTTCCTGCATCATTGCCCCTCCTCAAGCGGTTGGTCGACGCCGTGATGAATGAGACGAGCGGCTCCGTGAGTTAGCATATACGATATCCCAATTAGGACGTACGTAATCTCCGTCAGTTTCAGGGCAAAGGAGAATCCTACTGCCGCTGCCTTTCCAACACCAAATAGAGCAAAGATTCCTATCAGACCACCGTCGATGACGCCCATTCCGCCAGGAGTGATCCACAGGAACATGTTCAGGAACATGCTCAGAGCGAAGATCAGAGATAGATCGAGGACGGAGAGGACGGTGCCCGCGGTGAAGTACAGGAAGATAAGAGGATTGAGTGCGTAGAGGACGGAGGAGAGCACCGCTGGGATGAATGCAAGCTGCGTGTGGTGCCTCTTGCGCGGGGAGAATGCGCAATCGATCTCGCGTTCAACTCGCTCAAACCAAACGGTCGCTCGCTCCAGGTACCCGCGCCAAGGGATGAGCCGTGCCAGGATCCGCAGCGATTTTGTCATCCACGGGTAGTGGCGGCGAAAACTGACGATCGCCCAGGCGAAGAAGAGCACGCCCGCGCTCGCCCAGGCGAACAATCCCCACCTGAAGAAGTGCGACAGGCGATCGGTGAACAGACCGTATACGCTCCCGATGAACAGGAGGAGAATGGCGCTCCCCATGTTCAAGAACCGCTCCACGATCACGCTCGAAGTCGCCTCGTGCGTTTGTTCTTTGAACCCGTGTGTGATCATGTAGATCCGCACCGGCTCGCCCCCGAAGTTCGCCGACGGGGTGACGTAGGTGATCGTGTACCCGGCGGCAAAGGCGCCGAGCAGTTCGCGCCACGAGCGCTCCACCCCGTAGGCGCGCAAGAGTATTCGCCAGGTGAGGGCCCAAAGGAAGAAGATTAGGAGAGCATTTGCAAAGAAGACTGCCCCACCGAGTGCGCCGAGTGAGAGAAACTCGTGCGTAATCCGCCGCCAGCCGACCCAGTGTATTATCGACCACAGGATCGCTCCTCCTATCCCAATCGAGGCGTAGATCATGATCCTTCGCTTCACTTTCTTAGTCATGGCACCACATACCAGGTGATCCCCCATGCCCCCGGTCCCACATGAGTGGCAACCGTGGCCGATGTACGAATCCTCCAGAGCCTATCGATAGGAAACTCCGCCCTCACCATTTCTTCCGCGCGGTTTGCCCAATCTTCGTTGTCCACATCCTCGATGATACAGCGGATACTGTTGCCTGCAAATTGATTGTACTCTGATCTCATCAGTTGCATGAAGAACGAAAGAGCCTGTGCGTGCGTATGTGGCTTAGCTATCGCTGTTGTTCCCCCATCGCGATAGGCGATGATTGGCTTCAGCGACAGGAGAGAACCCATGAGGGCAGAGGCACGATGGATCCTTCCTCCGTGAGCGAGATACCTCATCGTTTCCAGGGTCATCGCCACATCCGTTCTCACCTTTGCCGCTGCGGCCATCCCCAGCACCGCCTCTCGTCCACTCCCTTCGGCCGCTGCGCGGGCCGCCTCCAAGGCGACCATCGTCTGCCCGCCCGCTCCCGCCTCGCAATCGACAATCTCGATATCGAGTCCATCTAACTCCTGCGCCGCCATCCTGGCCATGCTGTAACCCTTGGAATAGACGGAGGCGATGCTGACATAGATGATCGTATGAGCCTTCTTGGCCGCGGTTTCAAACGTATCCTTGAACTCGCCAAGTGATGGGTGACTCGTCGACGGGAAGCCCTCTCCTGCACGCAGGAAGCGATGAAAATCTGCGTAGTCAAGGTCGATCCCATCGTCATAGGTCTTGCCTGCGTAGGTAACATGGTAGGGGACTAGATCGATATCGAAACGCGAGGCAAGCTCGGGGGTGATCGTGGCGATCGATCCGGTCAACACCTTTACGGGCTGCATCTTAGATCACCACCGACCAGGATACGCTCCACCCGGTGATTCCCATGCGCAGCA
>JAGGSM010000152.1 GCA_021159105.1 Candidatus Bipolaricaulota bacterium | reverse complement strand
GGATCGATCAGACGAGGGGTTGGTTCTACACGTTGCTCGCCACGAGCACGATCGTTCACGGCCAGGCTCCGTACCGCAACTGCGTCGTCACAGGCCTCGGGCTCGATGAGAACGGCGTCAAGATGAGCAAGAGCAAGGGGAACGTGACGGATCCTTGGGATCTGATCGACGTGTACGGGGCTGACGCTCTGCGTTGGTACCTCTATTCGTCGAGCGCCCCTTGGAAGTCCAAACGCCTGGGCGGCGACGTGGTCAAGGACGCCCTGTACAAGTTCCTGGACACGCTGCGCAACACCTACGACTTCTTCGCCCTCTACGCATCGATCGACGACTTCGACCCGCAGCGCGATAGGCTCGTGGAAGGCGATCTGACCGTGCTCGACCGCTGGATCCTGTCGCGCTTGGCCGGGACGACGGTGGAGGTGACGGAGGATCTCGATGCCTACGATGTGGTGTCGGCCACGGCCACGCTCGACTCCCTTCTGGACGACCTGTCCAATTGGTACGTGCGCTCGTCGCGGCGGCGCTTCTGGCGCGGGGGGATGGGGCCGGACAAGGTGGCTGCCTATGCCACCCTCTACCGCGTTCTGATGGAGCTTTCCAAGCTACTCGCTCCGTTCGTCCCCTTCGTCAGCGAGGCGATCTACCAGCGGTTGCGCACTAGCGATGATCCGGAGAGTGTGCACCTGTGCCGATACCCGCGGGGTGATGCCCATGAGGTAGACAGCGATCTGGAGGCTCAGATGGGCCTCGCCCGCAGGATCGTCTCCCTGGGGCACCAGGCGCGCAATCAAGCTCAGGTGAAGGTGCGCCAGCCACTTGCGCGCGTGATCGTCTCCGCCGGTGACGATGCGCACCTCGCCTCCGATGTCGTGACCCTGATCGACACTGAACTGAACGTGGAGAGGGTTGAATTGGTGGAGGACCTGTCAGAGTACTTCGACGAGGTCCCCTCGCCGAACTTCCGCACCCTCGGCCCGCGCCTCGGCCCTCTGGCGAACCGCGCCGCGGAATGGATCAAAGCGCAGAGCGCGGAGTCCATACGCGATTCGTTGAGCGGTGGAGGCAAAGTGAACTTGGATGGGGACGAGGTCGCGATCCTCGCCGATGATGTCATATTCGAGGCGCGGCTGCCCGAGCGGTTCGTCCTCGTTGAGGAGGGAGGGACGCGCCTCCTCCTCGATACGCGGATCGACGATCGCCTGCGGGAGATGGGACTGGTGCGCGAGATTTCCCATCGTATTCAGGTCCTGCGCAAGGAGGCGGACTTTGAGGTGACCGATCGCATCGTCCTCTCCTACGAGGCTGATGCGGAGATGGAGCGGGTGATGAAGGACAACCGCGATGAGATCGCCTCCGAGGTGTTGGCGACTTCGATCGAGGATGGGATCTCCGGCGACCAGGAGATAGTGAAGCAATTCGATATCGACGGCGCTTTGTTGAAGGTCGGGCTGCGGCGCAGCGCCGCGAAGGAAGGCTGAAATGGCGACAGCTGTATTGGGAATGCAGTGGGGAGATGAGGGGAAGGGGAAGATCACCCATTTACTGGCCAAGGATGCGGCTATGGTCGTCCGGTTCAACGGCGGGCCGAATGCCGGACACACGGTGATCGACCGAGGAGTGAAGTTCGGCACGCATCAGATACCTGCGGGCGTCTTCTACTCCGGTGTGAAGTCCGTCCTGGCGACCGGTATGGTGATCGATATCTTTGTGCTGCGCGAGGAGTACGACGGGATCGTGGAGCACCTCGGCCGCAAACCGGAGTTGATCATCGCGGAGAACGCGCACCTGATCATGCCCTATCACCGCATCTTGGAGGACCTGGAGGGGAGCGGGAGCGCGATCGGGACGACCAGGAGAGGCATCGGACCCGCCTACCGCGATCGGGCGGCGCGCATCGGGATTCGGGCGATCGATCTGCTGGACGGATCGCGCTTGAGGGAGAGGCTGCACTCCCGTTTGGATGCACTGAAGCGCGCTTGGCCGCAATCCGAGGAGATCGCTTCCCTCTCAGCGTCAGCACTTGCCGATGACCTGCGCTCCGCCGCCGAGCCGTTCCTCGCATCGATAGGAGACGCGCCTGCGGCGATCGATGCTGCGTTGACGAACGGGGAAGAGGTATTGTTCGAGGGGGCGCAGGGGGCGCTTCTGGACGTCGATTACGGGACATACCCCTACGTCACGTCCTCCTCCACCGTCTACGCCGGTCTGCCGCACGCGGTCGGCCTGGGAGGCCTGCGCGTCGAACACCGCTTGGGGGTGACAAAAGCCTATACCACGCGCGTGGGAGAGGGCCCTTTCCCCACGGAGCTCACCGGGGAGGAGGGGGAGTGGCTGCGCTCAGCCGGCGCGGAGTTCGGGGTGACCACCGGCCGACCACGCCGCTGTGGCTGGCTCGACCTCGTGGCGCTGCGCCACGCGACGCGCCTCAACGCACCCACCGGCCTCGCTGTCACCAAGCTGGATGTTCTCAGCGGCCTTGAAGAGATAAAGATCTGCCGCGCCTACAGGCTGCATGATCGTGAGATCACGACGTTCCCCGCCTCGCTAGAGGATCTGGCCCTGTGCGAGCCGGTCTACGAGAGTGTCTCTGGGTGGGACGATGACATCACCGGCGTCGCTGCGTATGGCGATCTTCCAGCTGCTGCCAGGGCGTACCTCGACCTGATGGCCGAGGGGATCGGCGCGCCGATTTCCATCGTCTCAGTCGGCCCATCGCCTGAGGAGACGATCATAACAGGCTTTGACAGGGGTTGACCGGGCGGATATAATCAAAATCTCAACTGGGAATTCAAGGAGTAATGATCATGCAACGCACGTTTGTGGCAAAGAATGAGGAGATAGGGAAGAGCTGGAATAGGGATTGGTACGTGGTTAACGCTGATGGTAAGCCCTTGGGGCGTTTAGCGAGCGAGATCGCGGTTGTGTTGCAGGGCAAACACAAGCCGATCTACACCCCGCACGTTGATACCGGGGATTACGTCATTGTGATCAACGCGGACAAGGTTGGCTTGACCGGGAACAAGTGGGACCAGAAGCTCTTCCAGCGTCATACCGGTTACATCGGCGGCCTCAAGGAGATGACGTACCGGAAGCTCCTCGAGCGTCGGCCGACTGTCCCTGTGCGTGAAGCGGTTCGCCGCATGCTCCCCAAGAACATACTGGGGCGGCGTATGCTGCGCAAGCTGAAGGTCTATGCTGGACCGGTGCACCCGCACGAAGCGCAGAATCCGAAGGAACTATCCTTTTAGGCGTATTGGCTTCCAGCCATCAGCCTTGGTGAACGTAGTAAGAAATGTCTCCTCACCGTCGGCTGATGGCTTTTTCTTTTCGCAACATCCCCGCGGCTGAGCCGCAGCGGACATTTGTCTACCCCCCTCTAGACAAAGCCGGGGGCGCCTGTCGACACCTTTCCTTTCTATTAACTACCCATCGAGGCTAGACTTCGAGCAATGAAACACGCAAGCAAACGGGTGGTGGAACGGATTATGTCAAGTAGATCGCGCAACACGTTGTATGGAATGATCATCCTATTGGTCGTGTTGGCGGCAGTGGTGCCGGCATTCGGCCAGAAGGAAAAGGTGGGGGTGTTCTTGCAGGCCGCTGTTCCAGTACCGGCAGCGCAGCTGGAGATCTTGAAGAGCTATGCCAACCAACACTGTGCTATCATCACCGGCTGTCAAGTGGCTTCGGCCGGTGAACTGATGTACGCACAGCGGCTCACCAACACCTACATTGGGAACAGTGTATCGCTCGATGGGATGCGTAAGCTTGCGCAGGCGCTCGATGCCAAGCATCTGATCGTGTTCCGCATCGTTCGCTGGGAGACTCATATCTCATTTAAACCCGAGCGGTCCTTGCTCCTTCTCGGGGCGAGCTCCTTCCTCGACAACTCGCTCAAGTTGCTCACCAGTCCACTGGGAATACTGTTTGGAATGGACAAGAGAGCGACGGTGGGTGTCTTTGTGACGGTGTTCAATTCCTCCGGTGATATAGAGTTCACCACGAGTGTGACTATGGAAGATAAGCCTCTCTTCTCGCTATTGACCGCAGACCCGACAGAGGCGGCCAAAGATGCGATCGACGGGGCGCTGTACCAGGTGGCGGTCTCGCTATGAACATGAGCGAGAGGGGAAGGTGACCGATGTTACAGACTTTCAAGGACGGTGATTGGTAGAATGGCAATGGCGTATTTTTGCAGACTGATGAAAAAAGATGAGCACAAAGGAGGTAGCAATGAAGGTGTATAAGGTCAGCCTTTACG
>JAGGSM010000261.1 GCA_021159105.1 Candidatus Bipolaricaulota bacterium | reverse complement strand
CGCTACTGCCGGGTCAGAGTAGAAACCGCGACACTTCTCGAATAGATCCACTATTGTCCTCTCCTCTTCCTCACTTTAGCTTGAACGTACATGATACCAGATCGCGATCACTACACCCTATAGTACTTCATAAGGGCCCATTCGAAGAATCGGTTTGGCACAATCTGCTTGAGTACAGCCGCTCCACGTTGAGACATACCGCCGACCGAATAGCGTACCTTTGGCGAGCGCTTGGCGAGGACCTTAACGAGCAGCGCCGCGATCTGCTTCGGAGACGATCCTCCTTGTTCGTCTTTCTCGACGACGTTGATTGCTCGCTCGAAGCTTTCCTTGTAGGCAGAATTCTCCTTTGATCCCGCCACGTAGAGCCTATTAGCGGTAAATTCTGTCCGAAAATCACCCGGCTCGATCATTATCACGCGAATCCCGAACTGGCGCACCTCCATGCGCAGCGCCTCGGTCATCCCCTCGACGGCGAACTTCGTTGCGCTGTAAAGGCCCTGATACGGAAGCCCGATCAGCCCTCCAAGGGATGAGATGTTGACGATTATTCCCTGATGCGCCCGCCGCATTGTTGGAAGGACCGCGCGGCAGACGCGCAGCATCCCGAAGAAATTCGTCTCGAAGAGCGCCTTTGCCTCCTCGATCGACGTATCCTCGACCGCCCCGGCGATCCCGAACCCAGCGTTGTTCACTACGACATCGATCCTTCCCTCCGCTCGGACGAGCTGCTCTATCGCCGCAGTGACCGACTCATCGCTGTTCACGTCCATTGCCAGCATCTGAACGCCAGGGGTATCCGTCTCATCGCCTGGATGGCGGCTCGTGCCGTAGACGCGGTCCCCCTCAGCGGCGAGCCGCTGCGCGCAGGCCGCACCGATCCCTGATGACGCTCCGGTGATCAACACTACCCTGTTCAATATGTCCCCACTTTCTTATTAGCAACTCCGACAAATCAGGCAAGAAGCCCCTTGCAAGGCCGCTATTCCACAGATGCCTTCTCCGAGGCTCGTCCCTGACCGTGCGTAAGTTGGTTGACCGACTCGAACGCCTTACTGATAGATGTGCCTTCAACGGCCTTCTCGGCGATGACGTTCAGCTGTTTGCGCGCATCTCTTAGATCCTTGGATAATGATGCGATCTTCTCTTCCAGGGATGAATTTAGGTCGCTCAGGTGCGAGATCGTCTGCTCCAGCGCCTTCTTCTCCCACTCGTGCTCGACTTCAATCAGCGCTGCCTTATTGTCCGTCTCTTTCTTCAGCTCCGCGATCGCCTCCGCACGAGCGTTCTGTGCCGCCATCTCCAACCGTTGCGGGAAGCCCTCGATCTCCGCTCTCATGCGCTCGAACTCTTCTTCCCTGCGTTCGATGGCTTCCTTGCGCGCGGCGATCTCCCTCTCCGCCTCTTCCCGCAGAGAGACCAGCTCGCGATTTAGCACCGCTCGCTGCTCGGCATACTCATCCTCTTCCAACCGCCTAGTGCGATCCCTATTGTACTCATACTCTGCCTGTTCCCGCTCGCGCGCTACCTTTCTATCTTCCTCCTCTTCCTTCCACTGGGCGCGAGTATTCTCGATTTCCCTTTCCAGTTCAGCCTTTCGCTCAGCGTACGAGCGTTCCAGCTCCTCCGTCCTCCGCGCATAGTCCTCTTCCAGGCTGGCGTTGCGAGAGGCGTACTCTTTCTCAAGTTGCTCCTTCTCATCGGCATAAGCGCCAGCGAGTTTGGCCATCGTATCGGCAGCGTACTCGATGTCATACAAATCCTTCAGCTTCCCTTCCTGAAGGCGGACGGCGCGCGTGAGTTGCTCAAGCTTCTCCGCCTGCTGCGTCAGCTTATCACCGAGGTCGTTGAGTGTCGTCCCGATCAGAGCCCGCAACCTGTTCGTCCCTTCAAGGGCTGAGTCCACCGTCGCTTGTAGACCCGCGTCGAGCGCCTCTGCATCCTTCCTCTTGTCAAGCTCCGAAAGCCGAGCCTCAGCTTCCTTCCTTGCCGCGACCTCTTGCTTGAACTCATCGAGAAGGCGATTGTACTCCTCGATGATCTCCTTCTTCTTCATCGTCTGTGATACCTTTGCCTCTGCCGCCATCGATCCCTCCTCTCTCATGTTTCTGTGCTGTTACCAAATTCCAAGCATGTGCAGCCAGTACGTTAGTTTACCACACTGCGCTACTAAGCCCAATGCTAGGCTACTTCAGATCGATCCCGATGACGATGGGATCGTGGTCGGAGGCGCGATATGGGTCGTTGCGATAGAGCGACTCCACCTGTCCCTTGGATTTGTACAGACTGGTGTAGCCAAGAGCAGGCGCTTCGTCGGCGTCGATATGCCACACCGCCGCGCCCCTTACCTGGCTGACGAGCGTTGCAGATCCAAGCGCGTGATCGAGCGCCCCGGCCTCACCCTTGTACACATAGGTGTATTGCGGTCCTTTGGAGAAGCGAGATAAGAGATCGGTGTACCCGCCACCGGTGAGTGTCGTGATCGGATCCTCGTGCGTGTAGCAATTCAAATCGCCGATGATCAATACATCCGGGTCATCTGTCTTTGTGGGATCCGTCGCTAGCCAGTCAAGGAGTGCTGATGCCGCCTGAGTCCGATTCCGGTTCCAGCATCCCTGGCCGTCTTTCTGATCGCGGTCTGGCCCGTGCGCTGAACTGGGGCTCTTCGACTTGAAGTGGCTGACAACGACGGTCAACTCCGCGCCGTTTGTCTTGTCGATAAACGTCTGCGCTAGCGGGGGGCGGTTCATCTCCGGCAGATCGGTCATCGCCATTGCCGCCGGATTTCCCGCCGGCTTTACTGTCGGCGCGCGGTAGACAAGGGCCACTGTGATTGCGTCCGTTCCCAGTTGATCTACCTTCGGAGCGACATAGGCATAGCTCGTGCCGATCGGCGCAGCGGCGTTCATCCCTCGTACGATGTCGTAGATCGCGCTCTGCGGGCCGAAGCCGTCGTTCTCGATCTCCATCAGGCCGATGATGTCCGCATTGAGGCCGACGAGCGCCTTCACCAGCTTGTCGCGTTGGCGCTCGAAGTCGGGCAGCGTCGCTGCCCCACGCGCTGTTGGGAAGCCAGATCCGCAGCCGTCACCGTTGAAGTAGTTCTCCACGTTGAAGCTCGCTACGCGCAAGTTGCCACCCACGTCTGGCGCGGTTGGTTTGCGAGGATTCGTAGTGGTAAATGTCGGCATCACTGTAGGTTCGATCAGGTATTCACCGTAGGAGTAAGTCACCACGCCCTGGACGCCAATTGCTGTGTCGCCGTCACGCAGCGGCCTGTTCGCTGCCAATCCTCCTATGGGATAAAGGATCGGGTCGGGATTCTGCGCTGCGTTCCCATCGTCGAGCACGATGCGGTTGAGGGCATTCTTCGCCATCACCGCCTGTGCCGGTTCGCCGGGATCGGCGACCTCAGTTGGGTTGAACAGTCGACCGTTGGAGAGCACGACCTCACCGTAACGACCGAGACCGTATGTATCGGTGACCGTCAGCTTCTGCGGGAGTACGACGCGCATCCCCTCGACACTTTCCCAAGCATCCTGCGAACTCACTGGCAGAGTGACCGAGATCGCGCTTGGCAGATCGGCCGAGCCACAGATGGTCGTCTTCGTGACATTCTTGATCTCAGTGAGCCCCTTGTACTCGCTTATCGTTCCAGTCACGCAGACGAGATCTCCCACCGTTAAGTTGGCACTAGGATCGCCTCCGTATATGAAGATCCCCTCGGAGGTATTCGGGTCGGAATCGGCATCGCGATCCTCCTCCTGCAGGAAGAAACCGCCCAACCCGCCGGTTTCGGAGAAGTCACCCACTACGACCGCCTCAACAGTGACCGTCTTGCCGATAAGTGGGCTCTTAGCACCGCTTCCCTGAATGTCGTGGATCTTCGTGATCGTCCCTGCACAGGGACAGGGTACAATCTCATGCTTCTCAGGCAGAAGCTGCGTTACCAGCAACAGCGCCAATGCAGCCGCCAATGCGACAATAAGAATCTTGTTCAATGCCCTCCCTCCTGTCGAGCAATAGATTACCCCCCTTTAGTGCGATCGCACAAGCCACACGCTGGCATTCGTCTCCCATGGCATGCAAGCTCCAATTCAGCATGGCTCTGCAAGTAGGCAGAAGTAGTAGCCAAAGATCTGCCGGAGGAGATCGTCTACTGAGGATACGAAAAGTTGGTTCAGAAGTAGTTTCTTCATAGCTGGAGCTAACGGCTAGCTTCTGGAAAAGATGCAAGCGATGGACACACGGGCTGTGGCTGAATGGAGGTAGTAGAATTCTCAGCAC
>JAGGSM010000097.1 GCA_021159105.1 Candidatus Bipolaricaulota bacterium | reverse complement strand
GAACATCTGCTTTTGTAGCATGTCGCGTAGCATCTTTCTTGTTTGCGCGTTGTCCCTTGCTCAAGTACCCCAAGACAAAGAGGTTTTCCCATCTTGGCGTTCTTTGCGCGAGGGTTATTTTCCGTTCCGCGTTTGTCACGCGTTCCGCGTTCCGACATGTGTTCACCACGAAGGACACGAAGGAAGGTCATTTTCTTGGCGCCCTTGGCGTTCTTTGCGCGAGGTATGCTCTTCCGTTCCGCACTCCGCGTTTGTCATGCATTCCGCGTTCCGAGCTCCGCGTTCCGCGTTAGAAGTATCCGTTCATCGGGCCGAAGCGGTTTAGCGGCCACACGCGCAGGTACGGTTCGCCGATGAAGTCTCTCTTGTCCACAAAGCCCCAGTAGCGCGAATCCCACGAGTTGGCAGAGTTGTCTCCCATAACAAACCACTTCCCTTCGGGGACAAGCGTGGGGGTCATGCCGTAGAGCATGCGCGGGTCGTCCGATGTGTAGTGGCGATCGAATCTCGGACCGGTCAGTTTCTCACCATCGACGTAGACGCTGCCGTCCTTCACCTGCACGGTCTGCCCGCCGACAGCTATCAGCCGCTTGACATAGCGCACACGTTTCTCACGCAGGGTAATGCCAAAGTCGGCAAGGCTGTTCATCCCGCTCTGCTTTGTTCCAAGATCAAGCTGGGGAGCGTTGACCAGGGTCAAGACGACCATCGTCCCCACCGGGAGGGAAGCGATGATCTGATCGGCCCCTGCAGCGGAGAAGACCGGCTCACGGTTGATGTAGATCAGCCGCTCTCCCGGCCTCACCCGTGCATTCTCAGCAACCGATCCGGGCTTTACATCCTTGATCAGCACGGAATCAGTGTGCCAGAAGACGACTATGTCCCCCGGCTTAGCGTCGCGGAAGTGATACGAAATCTCGTCGACGAAGAAGGAATCCTTGGGATCGATCGTTGGGATCATCGACCCGGTCGGCACGTGCATGCGCACGGTGACGTAGGTCATAACGAGAAAGGCGAGCCCTCCGGCGACGATGAGCACCTCGATCCATTCGAGGACCTCTCTCGTCACCCGTCCTGGGTTCCACCCGAAGTGCCGCACCAATCTTATTATCAGCGCAGGCTTCTTTTGCTTTCTCTTTTTGCCCATCATATGCTCCTATGATCGCGGGACAGGAAATACTCATCCGCAACGTTGGAGACAAGCTCCAACGCTACACAAGGTTGTCGTAATTGTTTCCTACACGGAAATTCTTCAACGTCAACATTCTTCAACGTCGGAGACAAGCTCCAACGCTACATGATTCAACACAAGATTCCATTACAGGATCGTCCTATATACGTGCACGCCTGTGTTCTGTCAGCGGATGCGGCGCAGGCGGCGCAGGAAGTACGGACGCGACTGCCGCGTTCGGTTCTTCTTTACCAGCTCAATCTTCTCAACCTTGGGGGAGTGCACCGGATATGTCTTCTCCACTCCGATGCCAGACGAGATCTTGCGCACGGTGATCATCTCGCTCGTGCCGGACCCGCTCCGCTTGAGAACGATCCCCTCGAAGACCTGGATCCTCTCCTTCGCCCCTTCCGAGATCCGCTCATGGACGCGAATGATGTCCCCAGGGGAGAAGGATGTATCCCTCTCCTGCAGGTATTCCTTTTCCACCGCTCTAATAATGCTATCCATCTTCCTTTCCTCCTATTCTATCTCCTGCCACGCGGTCAAGCGTGATCGCCGCCGCCGCCCGTACCGAGAGGTGATTGAAGTCACTGCCCGGCATGATCGGCGGGAGGAGCAGGTCGCAGGCCTGTATGACCTCATCGACCATCCCCCATCCCGTTCCAAAGAGTATCAGCACCGGCCGATCACCCTGCGCAATCTCCGCGCGCAACTGATCATAACTCACCGATCGTGCTTCATGCTTGCGCGCAGACGTCGCCACTACAAGCGGGTCCTGCCCTTCGGCATCGCGGATCCAGGAGATCGACTCCTCTAGATCATGCGACATGGTCACGATCTCCAGCGCATCGCCACGCCTACTCGCCTCCATCGCGCGCTCCCCTTCCGTCCAAAAGCCCCTTATCCTCCAGCCAATCCGCTGCTGGGAGGGAAGCGGCGTAACGACAAAATAGCGCACCACTCCATAGGTGCGCGCCGACCGCGCAATGTCGTGCACATCGATCGACGTCATCGCCGTGGCAACGATCTCGCCGCGCCGATTGCGCATCGGGAAGTGCATTAGAGCAACGTAGAGGTTACCCATCGCCCTTTACCCTGTCAAGATCCTGCTTCGGTTCTGGAGCCATCTGTAGCCCGATGAGATCCGGTCGGTTGCGCATCGTCTTCTCCCATGCCCTCTCCTCGCGGAACCGCTCTATGCGCGCGTGATCCCCGGACAGGAGCACCTCTGGCACGCGCAGGCCGCGGAACTCCGGGGGGCGCGTGTACTGCGGCGGACCGAGGTGGTCCTTCTTGTAGAACGAATCGCTCGTCACCGACTCGAACCGGCCGACTATCCCCGGCAGCATCCGCGCCGTCGCCTCGATGATCACGGCGGCGGCGACCTCTCCTCCCGTCAGGACGTAGTCCCCGATCGACACCTCATCATCGACGAACTGCACGACCCGTTCATCGACCCCTTCGTAGCGGCCGCAGACGAGAAGGAGTTCATCGAGCTTCCCCCACTCGATCGCGTCGTTCTGTGTAAACAGCCTCCCTTGCGAGGAGAGAAGAACCGTGCGCCGTCTCATGGGCTCAGCCGTCTTTCCTTGAGTCTCCGTGTTTCCCGCGCAGTCCTCATGCAAGAAGCAGGCCTTGATCCTGCCTGATGCGATCTCTTCTATCCCGCGCACAAGGGGTTCCACCTTGAGGAGCATCCCCGGCCCGCCGCCGTAGGGGCGGTCATCCACCACTCGGTGTGGATCATCAGTGAAGTCACGCAGATCATGCAGGTGAGCGGAGACCAGGCCATTCTCTATCGCCTGTCCGAGGACCCCGATAGAGAGAAACCCGGCAAGGGCTTCGGGAAAGATCGTCAGAACATCAAAGCGCATCTTATGGATCAGTCGACAATCTCGACCACAACCTCCCGATCGAGACGCGCAGCCACGCCTTCGAGAAACGTGCGCAGTGCGCCGATCGTTCGTCCTCCGCGCCCCAGCACTCGCCCGCGGTCCTCCTTTCCGACGTGCAGAAAGAAGATGTCCACCTTCTCGGTCTCGATGCGGTCTATCCGCACCGCGTCGGGAAGGTCGACGAGAGAGCGCACGAGGAACAGGCACAGACGATAGAGCATACCTACTTGCCCTTGCTGGCTACCTGTTCCCTCTTGGCCGCATCCCAGGCTGCCATGACACCGGCGCGGGACAGGATATCGCGCACAGCGCTCGTCGCTTTCGCTCCGTCCATGAGCCACTTCAGCGCCGCATCGTTCTTCACTTCGTACGTCGCCGGGTCCGTCTTGGGATCATAGAACCCCAGGTCATCAACGACCTTGGCATCCCGCGGCTTGCGTCCATCGAGGACGACGACGCGGTAGGAGGCCTGCCCCTTTCTTCCAACCTTCTTCAGTCGAATCTTTGCTGCCATTGCTTCACCTCGTATTTTGATCTGCTCGTCTAGAGAATGAACCTCTGTAGCGCCAGACCACGCTACACTGGGCCGTCACAGCTGACGGCATTCCCATGAATGTTACCCCATTTTGTCTCGATCCGAAAGGCGAGCGCGCGAAACGCGGAATGCGGAACGCGGAATGCGGAATGGAAAGGGGGCTGAGCTCTAACCGCGAATCAGATCAGAATTCCCATTCCTCACCTTGCGAGAATCCGCCAACGTGCGCTGGGATGGCATCGAAGAGGAGGGTATCCCCTGTGACGATCGCCCGCTCGCCGAAGCGGTCGCGGATGCGGTCGATGGCGGTGTTCAGCCGCTCGCGCCGCTTGTCCTCATCCAGCAGGCAGCTCGAGTACCCCACCTTATCGGTGAGGTTGCGCACAGAGACACCAACCTGGGAGACGCTCTCCGGGTGGATGGACATCTTGCGGTAGATGGCTAGGCAGGCGTTGTAGATCGCCTCCCCGTCGTCAGTGGAGAAGGGGAGAGTGATCTGCTTTCCGTGGTGCGGCCCCATCGATCCGAGGCGAAAGCCGAAGTAGACCGTGCGTCCGAGGCGAAAGCCGAAGTAGACCGTGCGCCCGACGTAGCCGAGCTTACGCAGCCTGCGGGCCACCTTATCACACAGCCCGCGCAGTACGAGGAGGGCGAGGTCGAACGAGCGCAGCTGTGGGGGGAGTGATTTTGAGTGCC
>JAGGSM010000290.1 GCA_021159105.1 Candidatus Bipolaricaulota bacterium | reverse complement strand
AGAAGTCCATGGCCGCAGGCAAGATCCAAAATCCGGCCTCCTCTGTACCTTCGTCGGATTCTTTTAGCCATTTCCCAGGTTTCATAGAGCTCTTTTCTGGGAAGTCTTCCCGCACGGCAGACAGCTCTGGCAATTTTATCGAAGAGGTTATCGCCGGGGAAAAGTGATTGTTGCTGGGGTGTCAGCCGGTTTTTTGAAGATTTTTTCATGATTGATAAAATACGGGATTATTTGTTTTTTTGATACAGCTTGCTGTTGATGCTGTGGGCAATTGGATGCCAAACAGGAAAAAAGAATCATAACTATTCAGCGAAATAGAGAAGCACCGTATTTTGATGAATTTCAGCAAATTTTGGGGACATAACCTGATTCTCCGAAGGAAATTGGGATTGTGTACCCTAATTTTGCGGGTTAGTACCTTACTGATGAAATGCTGTCTTAAAAAAAAACAAGATTGTGTACCCTACTTTTGCGGGTTAACTGAATAGTTACAAAGAATCATTTTTATACTCATATAGGTATTCAGACCAAAAGAAAAGGCTGAAATCCTTCAGGAGCTCAGCCTTTTACTGCTAAATGGTGTGAAGGCCGGACTCGAACTCACATGGTAACATATTGATACTATACGATAATAATCAGTTATTATTTTACGGAAGCCCCTCTCTTTTCCTTCCCTTAGCCACCATCCCGAACGACTCAATAGACCTTCATGACGCAAACTTTCAGATTGCCATTAACAGCGTGGCACCTTTTTCACCTGCCGTAATAATATCGGTATCAGGCCCGAGGTAAACAACTATCATTGGTCGCTCTGCCGGACAAGCGACAATTAGACAACCAACAAACCCCAAAATGTTTTTCATTTGTTGCAGAAAACTTTTTCCTTGACGTTAACACTGAAAGTGTTAAGAATAAATGTTATGAAAACTAAAACTTTCACGCTGGAAGAACTCTGCGTTCTGGTTGAGATGAACAAGCGGAAAATCCGTTTTTACATGCAGAGAGGTCTGGTTGACCGTCCTGAAGGAACCGGCAAGGGTTCATATTACACTCACCGGCACCTTGAACAGCTGTTGACAGTGCGTAAATGGAAAGATGCCGGGTTATCTCTTGAACGGATTCTGGAGCTTCGCGACACCGAGCAGCAGGAAAGCAGTTCAGGCATTCCCATTCCACCACCCCGCCCTCCGAAACCCGGCTCCATAGAAGTCTGGAGCCATCTGCGCATTGCTGATGGAGTTGAATTGCATATCGAACCACAACGCTCCGGATTATCCCCGGAGCAGATACGCGCCCTGTGCCGGTCAATTGTGGAACATTTTGAACAAATTCAGAGAAAGGACTCTTGAACATGTATCTATCCGAGCAATCAGCCGCCCACAGCTTGCACACTACCGCCGGCGAGAATCTGGTACTGCAGTCGGTCAACGTTGACGTGACCTTCCACAATCTTCTCTGCAAAACCATCTTGAAACAGGTATATCGGAACCTGGAGGAAAAGCCGATTGAAGCGGTTTACACTTTTCCGTTGGCCAGCAAGGCGGCACTTCTGGGGCTGAAAGTTACGATTGGTGATCGGGAACTGCAAGGAACGGTGATAGAAAAAGGCTCGGCAGAAGAACGCTATGAAGAAGCTATCACTGATGGCGATACCGCCATTATGCTCGAACTGCTTGAACCCGGCCTGTACACCATGAATATCGGCAATATTCTCGCCGGGGAGGAGGTATCGGTTGCCATTACCTATGCCGAATTGTATTCTTGGCAGGGAGACATTCTGCGCTTTCACCTGCCTACTACGATATCCCCCCGCTACGGCAACCCCGAATCCGCCGGCCTGCAACCACACCAAGTACCGGAGTATGACCTGCTGACAGAAAATCGGTTCCAACTCAAAATAACGATCAGCGGCTCCCTGGCCAACGCAGAAATTGAATGCCCTTCACATAAGGTGTCGGTTGCTCGTTCCAACAACGGCAGTGTTGTGACCCTGGCCACCGGCGAGGCCTGCATGGACCGTGATTTCATTCTGAATATACACTCCTGTACGGTTGCCAAGGATGCTGTTGTTGTCGACCGCGATCTTGACGGTGGATTTGTTGCCCTTGCCTCTTTTGCACCAAGGTTGCCCCTGCCTGACAAAATACCCCCAAAAAGCGTCAAAATAGTGGTTGATTGTTCCGGTTCCATGGGTGGGGATTCCATTGCCCAGGCCCGGCAGGCCATCAACGACATTCTGAACCAGCTCCGACCGGAAGATTTTTTCAATCTCATAGCTTTCGGCAGCACCTGCAAAACATATTCTAGCCAACAGCTTAGGGCTAACAAGGAAAACATTACCAAAGTCAAGCGTCTTCTCCGCAGCCTTGACGCCGACATGGGCGGGACCGAAATGAACCAGGCGCTGCAGGCAGCTATCCAAATCCCCGGGCCTCCCATTCTTCATGATATCCTGCTGATTACCGACGGTGAGATCTGGAACAGTGAAGAGCTTATCAGCACGGCAAAAAAATCCGGGCACCGCGTTTTTACCATTGGGGTTGGCAGCTCTGTGTCGGAAGGTTTTGTCCGTCAGCTGGCAAGAGAAACCGGCGGCGCGTGTGAACTGGTAACTCTAAACGAGAATATGGCAGGGAAAATAGTTCGGCATTTCAACCGAATCTATTTGCCGAAAGCAACGGATATTACGGTACGCTGGCCCTTTGCTCCCAACAAAAATATTCCCGACAACATCGGCCCAGTATATGATGGTGATACCCTGCATGTTTTTGCCTGTTTTGCAGAAAAGCCACAGGGACCGGTAATGCTTGAAATGACCTTGGCTGACGGTCGAACCTCCTCCCAAACCGCCATTCCGGATAATCAGGAAAGTGCTATACCTGTTGATGATCTTTCAAACACCTTGGCACGGATGGCAATGTACAGGTCTTTGGCCGATGAAGATGAAAAAGTCGCGGCGGAACTGGCCGTTCGATACCAACTCATTTCTCCCCATACCAATTATCTTGTTGTGGATATGCGGGATGGCAAGGAGAGTGGTCATGACCTGCCCCTTCTGCGCAAAGTGCGGCAGACGGTGGCCGCGGGATGGGGAGGAACAGGTTCAGTTTGTCTGGAAGAATATGATTTTCCAATGTTCTGCAGAAGGAAGCTGGATGAGCCACAGGAAAGCTACATCATAGCTCCCAATCTTGAGCAGCACATGGGAAAACAAAAGGCAACGCCTGCATCGTTTATTAAGAGTTGCAACCGTCTCCATACCAAGCTCCGGCAGACCCTGAAGATTGAAAGCTATGATGATCTTGCTGATTGCGGACTGCCTAATCGCATAATAGACGCTGTGAAGTCCATTGCCAAACAGAAAGCCCCTTTAGCTTCGGAGAAGTTGATCGTATTGTCCTTCCTGCTAGCGCTGACCCGGTCCTCCGTTGGCGGAGAGTTTAGCCGCAAAACCATGCGGGCTATTAACAAGGCAAAAAAAGCACTTCTTCTCTATGAACAACTGAACAAGCAAATGACCCAGGCATTTGCCGGAATCAGCAAGGATGACTGGGGGCCTGACTACCCCTTGGAACAGGAAGATAATTGAGGCCATGCGGCATATCAGCACACCCATTACCACGAGTGAAAAGATATGGTTTCCTGATAATGCAAAAGTTCCCGACTTGAAAACAGAAAATAACATCTTGATTGAGGCTCACTATGACTAAGGAAAAAACGAAGAACACCCAGGCAGAAAACCGTTTGCTCCATTATGAGGATTGCGCCGGCGCCATAGATCAACTTTTCCGCTCGGCGCTTACTAAAAAAGAGCCGGACGCTTTTACTGAATTCCTTGATTTTGCGAACAGCTTCAGTAACCTTTCAGTTTACAATAGCATGCTGGTCCGGGTGCAGAAACCGGGAGCCACAATGGTCGGAACTCGTGATCAATGGCGGGAGATAGAACGACAGGTTTTGCCGGACGCAGTGCCCATTATCATCTTGTGGCCATTCGGACCGGTGCGGTTTGTTTTTGAACTCGCTGATACGACGGGCAAGGAGCTGCCAGGCCGTGAAGATAACCCCTTGTTTGCCCGAGGTGAGTTACCCGAAAACATCTACAAAAGGATGCAAAAGGCGGCGGGAAAGTATGCGGTTGAAGTTATAGAAACCAATAACTATGGCACCAACCTGGCCGGCACCGCTGCCGGCATTAATGTCTGCCCGAAAAAAGTAAACGATAATCAAACAAGAGCCTTCAGAATCAAACTTAACGCCACCCACGACCTACCAAGCCGCTTTGCCACCTTGGCCCATGAGCTTGGTCATATATAT
>JAGGSM010000076.1 GCA_021159105.1 Candidatus Bipolaricaulota bacterium | reverse complement strand
AAGCTGTTCTTTGAGAATTACACTAGCCTGTTGAAAAAGATAATGCCGTTACTCAATAAATACCATGTGAAGTCGCTGGTGGTTCTAGACGAAACCGGTAATCTCAACACTTCCTATCCGGAGTTTATCAAAGGAATGCTGACAAAACTTAGCACTGAATTCAATGGTAGCTTGGGCATAGATGTTGGAGCTAACAATATACTTGAAGGAATATATTGGGACAGCAAAAAGCGAACTTGGCAAGGGACAATCGCACAGATGACCTTCTTGGGTTGGATAAGCTGGGATGGCAAGCCATTGGAAGATTTGTATAGTTGCCATACCCCCCTGATAGAAACCCAAAAAGATCAACGGGTTTCTGTTATGGCGCTAAACTTCGTTAAGTTTTGGAAGCCATTGTTCGACTATGTCGCCGCTAAGTACTCAAATCCGCCACAAGGATTCGGAGAGATCGGGGCGAATAATGGTGATGGGCAAACATTAAGTCCTTCTTATTATGATATCCCTCATAATCAAAGAGTATTGGATGAACAGGAACGCGCTGATTACTTCTTAGCCGCCTTGAAAGGTTCTAAAGCCTTAGAGATCATGACTATTAATGTTTGGGGAGACTTCTATAATGGAGATTTCGCACCTCGTTTGGGTTGTGCTAGTATCTCGACAGGTCATTATGGCTATCCAGCAAGCCCAATGTATCGGACCATCAAGGCGATCATCCAGCCTGCAGATTAATCTGCTCTCAAGAGGTTCTTGGCTCTCAGCGGCACAAGCTTCGTGATCTCTTCGAAATGGTCGTTAGCATGCCAAAGCTCGATTTCAGCCTGTATAGCAGCCTCGGCTATCAACAGATCGGGCAATGGCACAGTCATACCATGACGCCGTAGATCTGAGCCGAGGCGTGCCGCCTCCCTCCACACGACATCATCGATCGGAACCTCTGGTAGTGCGTCGAGGAGCTTGTCCAACTTGCGGAACCCGGCATCGTTACGCGTTCCCACCAGTAGTTCCGATTTGACTACCCAGCACGTCGTTATCCGCTGTAAGCGACGGTGCATCAAGAAGCTTTGTGAGAAGCTCGCCCCAAGGGGCGGGGAGTGCCCCCTGTGGGAGATTCACACTGTGACTGATAATCAATCACGAAGCGAATGGATTCACACGTAACGGTGGTTGCATAGATGGCTTGTACTCATAGAAGCCTGTTAGTTCCGCACTTCAAAAGCCTCGTCTACAGGCCAAGAGTGGTTGTCTTATACTTGAACGTGTAGCCAGAGTCCCTTGCCAATCTCTCCATTTCTTCCCGTATCTTCGAGAAATCAAACGTGTAGTCATACTTCGCGCCGAAGAGCTGCGATTGTTCGGCTATCGTGCCGCTGCGCGGACCCGCGCCCGTTCTGTAGCTCTCCTTCTTGAAACCGAATCCTGGCCCGATTCCATCATCACCTGATGATATGCCTGAACCGGATTCCTTCAGCATCTCCGTGAAACGGAGCTCTTTGTTGTCATCGTCCACGCGAAACTTGGCACTGTAGGTGAGTTTCTTCTTCGAGAGAAAGACCCTCCTCTCGGCGACGATGAACTTAACCGAATAGACTCCCCTCTTCTCCTTCAGTGTCGCAGGCAGCCCAGCGACGTACTCCTTTATCTGATCGATCAACATGTTCCCCACTTCCAGCTTTGTAGCTTCTTCAGCTTAATGCTTCGCGCTCTTTGTCGTCAGTATATCCCTGCTCCGGTCAAGCGCCACTACTGCCTCAAGATGATCGCCAGCATAGACAGGTCGGCCTGAGCCACCCCTGGAATGCGCGAGGCCTGCCCGAATGTGCGTGGTCGCACGCGCGATAGCAGGTCACGCCCCTCGATCGACAGGCTCTCTAGCGCCGCGTAGTCCATCTCCTCTGGGATGAGCAGCCGCTCCATCCGCCGTAGGCGCTCGATCTCCCGCTCTTGCTGCTCCAGGTATCCCGAGTACTTTGCCTCGATCTCCACCTCGGTGAGCACGTCCTCAGGATAGTCGTCGCTTGAGATGAGATCGGAAAGGCGCACCGGCGGGCGACGCAGCAGCTCGTACAGGCTTGCCCCGTTGTCGGTGAGGACCGGCGTTCCCCGGATGGCGAGGGCCTTGTTCAGTGGATGGCGCGACCCGATCCGCTCGTTCTTCAGGTGCAGGAGGAGCTTTTCGATCGCCTCCTTGCGCGCCATCGCCTGTTCGTACAGGGGATCTTCGAGCAGCCCGATATCATGTCCGATCCCAGCCAGGCGCAGGTCGGCGTTGCTCTCGCGCAGGGTGATGCGGTACTCGGCGCGGGAGGGGAGCATGCGGTAGGGCTCGGTCACGCCCTTGGTGACGAGGTCGTCGATCATCACCCCGATGAACGCCTGCGTGCGCGAGATGACAAACGGCGGATCGCCGAGGACGCTGCGGGCAGCGTTCACCCCGGCGACCAGCCCCTGCCCGGCCGCCTCTTCGTACCCGGTTGTCCCGTTCACCTGCCCGGCCAGGTACAGTCCCTCAATCCCGCTCAGTTCCAGGGTCGGCGAAAGTTGGGTGGGATCGATGTAGTCGTACTGGATGTCGTAGCCGTAGCGCTCAATCTGCGCGTGCTCTAGCCCCCTGATGCTGTGGACGATGCGGTCCTGGATGTCGGGCGGGAAGGCGGTGTAGATTCCCTGCAGGTAGACCTCGGCCGAGTCCCTCCCCTCCGGTTCCAGGAAGACCTTGTGGCTCGTGCGATCGGGGAACTTGACAATCTTCGCCTCAAGGGACGGGCAGTGCCGCGGTCCTTCACTCGTGATCAGCCCGTTGAAGTTGGGGGTGAGGGAGAGGTTGTTGCGGATGACAGCGTGCGTGGCTTCGTTGGTGTAGGAGACGTACACTGGATAGTCGTCCGGCAGAACGCGCTGCTCGCGCCAGAAGGAGAAGCCGAGCGGGACGGCGCTTGTGTGCTGCCGCTCAAGCTCGCTCGTATCGATTGATCTCCTGTTCACCCTGGGTGTCGTCCCTGTCTTCAGACGGCTCATGCGAAGGCCCAGATCGCGCAAGCAGCGCGCCAGGCCGATCGAGGGTGGCTCACCGGTGCGGCCGGCCGGGTAGACGAGGTTTCCGATCAGCACCTCACCGTTTAGGAAGGTGCCGCTGGCGACGATCACCGCGCTGGTCCTGATCTCCAGCCCCTCGCGCAGACGAACCCCTACTACGCGATGATCACTCACCACGATCTCTTCCGCCATCCCCTCGATCAGATCCAGGTGATCGGTGTTCTCGAGCGTTTTCTTCCAGTGTAGCTTGTACGCGTCGCGGTCGGCTTGAGCGCGGCGGACCTGCATCGCCCTTCCCTTGCTGGTGTTTAGAAGGCGGATGTTCAACGTGCTAGCGTCGGTGACGCGTCCCATCATCCCGCCGAGGGCGTCGATCTCCCGCACGATCTGCGACTTACCCGGCCCGCCGATCGCCGGGTTACACGGCATCTTTCCTATCTCTGAGAGGTTTATCGTGACCAGAGCCGTGCTCACGCCCAGCTTGGCCGCGGCGTAGGCCGCCTCGCAGCCAGCGTGGCCGGCGCCGATCACCACTACGTCATAATGCTTCATCTACTGCCTATTCGTTGTCCTTCCCACCGCTTCCCTGGAACAGCTTGAACATATCGATTGGGATCGGGAAGACGATGGTCGATGCGTTCTCCGCCGAGATGTCAACGAGGCTCTGCAGGTAGCGCAGTTGCATCGCCCCTGGGTTCTTGCTGATGATCCCCGCCGCCTCGGAGAGTTTGGTCGATGCCTGCAGCTCACCCTCGGCGTTGATGATCTTAGCGCGGCGCTCACGCTCGGCCTCGGCCTGACGCGCGATCGCTCTCTGCATGTCGACTGGGATCTTCACATCCTTGATCTCGACCGTCTTCACCTTGATCCCCCACGGGTCGGTCTGCTCGTCGATGATCTCCTGCAGCTTGAGGTTGATCTCCTCGCGCTCGGAGAGGAGCTGGTCGAGTTCCACCCCACCGAGGACGCTGCGCAGGGTAGTCATCGCTATCTGTCGCGTCGCTTCGATGTAATTCTGCACCTGTACCACGGCCGCGTTCGGATCGATGACCCTGAAGAAGAGAACGGCGTTGACGCTCGTCGTCACGTTGTCCTTGGTGATCACTTCCTGCGGTGGCACGTCCAGCGTGACCATGCGCAGTGTTACCTTGACCATCTTGTCTATGATCGGGATGAGCAGGAATATCCCCGGCCCCTTCGCCCCAACAAGACGCCCCAAGCGAAAGATTACTCCTCGCTCATATTCGCGCACGATGCGAATGGCGTTCATCAGGAAGATGATCACTATCGCCACTATCGCCGCAACTGTTATTGCCATGCCTACCTCCTCACAAGACCCTTGACTG
>JAGGSM010000061.1 GCA_021159105.1 Candidatus Bipolaricaulota bacterium | reverse complement strand
TAGAAAAGGGGGACGGCGGTAACGCCGTCCCCGGTGATTGTGTAACTACCTAGCCCTGTTCGCCCTGCTGATAGACTGCGCGGAGCGATCCGCCATTTTGCAGTGTTATCCTGAGATTCGGATTCTGGGTGACCCGTTGATCGTTGGACAGCGGCACCCACTGCTCGTTCTGCTCATCATACCGCTGCCAGCCCTGGAAGATGAGGTGCGCTTCCTGCTGCGTCCAGAAGTCAGCCTGCGTCTGAATTGTGAACTGCGTTCCCGCAGATCCGCACAGGTCGTATGGAGTCGTACGTTGCAGATGTCCGTTGACAGCCATCTTCACGGCAATCTCCGTGTACTGCACTGGATACATGGGCGTAGCCATGGTTGAGTGGTATGCCTGCCCACCACTTGCGACAACCGCGCTCACGTGCACGCACACTTGGGTGCTCGGCTGCGGCGTGACTTCCGTGCTCCCTCCCACATTGAGAAGTACTGTGAGATGGAGCACCTCGCACTCGGCCTGATCGTACAGCGCAAAGACAGCCTGATACGTAGTAGCTTGAGCCGGGATGTAACCGGAGAGCGTGCCAATGTGGCTATCCAGGTTCAGGTCAAACTCTGCCTGTCCCGGAAGGTTACTCGACACCAGCTCAGCCGAGATGGCCCCAGCAGAGTTGATTTGGTACTGGATGTCCGCTGGAATTTGACGTGAGGTCAGGAAATGAATGGTTCCGCCTTTCACGTCGCCAAAGTCCCACTGGCGAGCAATAGCTGCGCCACAAGCTGGTTCCGGATAGGTTGGGGTTGTTGTTCCAGGCTGTTCACCGCCGCCAGCCACATTGATGTATATGTGGAGTACGGCCACGGTACACTTGTTCGCGTCGACAAACCCGTACACGACGTGATAGGTCATGGGGCTCGTCGGGAGCGTGCCTTGCAGGGTTCCTTTATCGGTATTCGTATCGATCGAGAACTGAACTCCCGCTGGGAGATCACTCGACATTTGATTGACGCCGACTATGTTGAACCCTTGGAGGATGCCAGCCACCTCATACGGGAAAGACCTGGTGGAGATGCTGTACATACCACCACGCATCTCGCCAAAGTTCCACTCCATCTGTTCCGGATCCGGGCACTGTGAAGGCGTCGGTCCAGGTTCAGGTGTGGGTCCAGGTTCAGGGGTCGGATTATACTCGCGACACATGCTCGCCAGACAATCCTGATCGATCAACGCGTTCGTTGACGAATGAACATCGGACATGACGTTGACTGACGTATCTGCGCTAGCTGCGGCTGATGCCGCCGCGTTCGCCGCAGTCTGCGCTGACGCGTAGGCGTCGGCCGCTGCCGTCGCCGCTGCCGTCGCTGCCGAGTGCGCTTCAGCTATCGCCGTGGCTGATGCCTGGACTGCTGCATAGGCCTCTGCCACTACTTGCGCTGATGCAAACGCCTTGGCTTCAGCCTCGGCTGCCGCCTTCACTCCCACGGACACGGATGCCTCAGCGCTCGCCTGCGCTGATGCCGCCGCAAACGCCGCCGCCTGTGCCTGCGCTGATGCCTCTGCAAATGCGGTCGCGCAAGTGCTTAGAGCAATCTGCGCTTTCGCCGCCGCCTGAGCACAAGCCTCTGCCGCGGCATAGGCTGATGCCTGCGCCTGCGCCGCCGCGTACACGCCAACGCTAACTGCCACTTGCGCGCTCGCTGCAGCTTGTGCTGCCGCCTGCGCTGCCGCTTCAGCCTTGGCTTCCGCCTTTGCCGCCGCCTGTACGCCAACGGTCACTGCCACCTCGGCTTGCGACTGAGCTGTCGCTGCTGCCTGCGCCGCTGCGGATGCATCCGCTGCTGATGCATCCGCTGCCGCGCTGGCTATGCTCTGCATCCCAGTCTGGATCGCTGCCTGTGCCTGTGCGTAGGCCTGCGCCGCTGCGAATGCCGCCGCCTGTGCCTGCGCGCTTGCCGCTACTGCAGCATGCACCTGGGCCAGGACCTCGGAGGAGTTCATCGCTTCCGACGCAGCGTACGCGGAGGCGTACGAGGATGAGCCAGCTGTTCCAGAGGCTGATGCATCTGCTTGAGCAGTTGCCGTAGCGCTGGAAGCCGCGTTTGCCGCTGCTGCTGCTGCCGCTGCTGCGTTCGCCGAGGCTGTAGCTGCCGCCTGGGCTTGGGCCTGGGCCGTAGCCAGTGCCTGCGATACGGCATCCGCCATCGAAGAAGCAGCAGATTGAGCGGATGCACTCGCGTTTGCCGCTGCTTGCGCCTGCGCACTGGCACTAGCACTGGCGCTGGCGATCGCCGATGCGGCTGCGTTCGCTGCCGCCTTTGCCTCAGCTACTGCGGATGCTGCTGCTTGGGCGTTGGCTTGGGCACTAGCGCTAGCGTTAGCGATTGCACTCGCTGCGGCTGTCGCCGCTGCCTGCGCTTGTGCCACTGCATCAGCCGCTGCCTGCGCCTGCGCCGCCGCTGTGGCCGATGCCTGTGCTATCGCAGTCGCTGCTGCCTGAGCGCTTGCGTGCGCGCTTGACTGGGCCTGGGCAATGGCTTCTGCCTGTGCTTCTGCGGCCGCCTGTGCCTGTGCTGTTGCCTGCGCAGCAGCGTACGCCGCTGCCTGTGCCTCAGCCTTGGCCTGTGCGATTGCTTTGGCTGTCGCTTCTGCTCGTGCATAAGCAACTGCTGCTGCCTGCGCCTGAGCTTGCGCACGGGAGTAAGCCACAGCAGCTGCCGACGCCCTGGCCTGCGCTGAGGCCTGCGCGTGTGCTGCAGCCTGAGCAGCCGCTTGCGCCGCTGCTTGCGCCTGCGCCACCGCGTATGCAGCAGCACTGACGGTCCCTCTGATCTCCGTTGTCACTGTGCCACACAGGACTGGTGTGTTGATCGTATCCGATACGTCCTGCGTGATCTTCTGGGCCTTGCTGACTGATGTTGCCGTTGCCTGTGCTTGCGCCTGGGCAAGTGAATATGCCTGTGCACAGGCCTGCGCCTTCGCGTTCGCTTCTGCTGACGCAGCAGCAACTGCGCTCACTTCGGCCTTGGCATCTGCATAGGCACCAGCCGCCGTTTCCACCTGTGCTGATGCCGTAGCTTCCGCTTCGGCAATCGCACGTGCAATGTCGGAGACGTACGCCTGCACCTTGGCCGAGGCTGCAGCACACGCCTTCGCGGATGCGTTCGCCGAGGCCAGCGCCGCAGCAAGCGCATTGGCGGAATCACTCGCCATGGAAGATGCGCTCGCCTGCGCGGTTGCGCATGCTGTCACCCATGCCTTTGCCGCCGCTTGCGCACTCGCTGCCGCATTGGCGACATCCTCGATCATTGCCTTGACATCCGCGGCAGCCTTCGAACACGCGCTCGCCGAAGCGTTCGCCTCAGCCTGAGCCGCTGATGCTGCCTGCACCACCTGCGAGATCATCGCGCTGGCCTTCGCTGATGCCGCGCTGGCCGCATTTGCAGAAGCTCCTGCCGCAGCCTGCGAAGAAGCAATCGATCCTAACTGATCTGAACAGACAGAACAGGGATCATTCACCTGGCCTAGCAGCGTCGCGATGGCATCAGCGGAAGCCTGTGCCTGCGATGCCGCCTGTGCTGCGGCTGAGGCGGCAGCCTGAGCAAACGCCACGATATCAGGCAGGATCGGCTGAGCCTGTTGGGTATCCGCAACAGCCCCCACGGTCATCGCCAGGACGAAGCTCAGCAATAGCAGTAGAGCCTTGAGTTTCCTTTTCATGCAAACCTCCTTGAATTGGTAGAGCGTGCGCTGGGATCACCACGTCCCCAGCGCATTTGTGCTACGGGCACTTAGGCGTGCAGCAGGGCCACCAGAACGGCCAGCCGCATGTTGTCGTCTCCTTTTGCAGTACTAGAGACGTTCGGCAATAACAGTTTGTGACGATCGTCGCGGTCTCCTGACATGTGTTACAGGACCAGCCCCAGCCCCACGTACAGCTGTTGCACGGATCGTACAGCTTGATGAACCGCGTAAGCGTGCCGACCGATGTGTCCACATAGAGCGTGTAGGTCCCAGCGGCGACCGCTGCCCCATTGGCATCCACCTGCGTCCAGGTTCCCTGCCATGATGAAGAGGGGACCGGCGCATCGTGCACGACGGTGTAGATGGTCTGTCCGGAGGAGTTGGCTATGTGCCAACCCAGGATCTGTGATTGGCCACACGTGTTGCACTGCCCACACGACCACCAGCCGCCGCCCGAATCCACGATCTTGAACGCGACTGTCTCTCCAATCTTGTACCGCCCCGTCCATGTGGTGTACGTAGATCCAGCCTGCACTGCTATAGCCGATAGGACTAACACAGCAACCAGTACGACAGCAACCCTTCCAAGCGAGTGTTTCATATTCTTCGCCTCCCTTTTGACACAATGTACACCTAAGCGGGGGGTAAGTGTCAAATCTCGCGTCCGACG
>JAGGSM010000194.1 GCA_021159105.1 Candidatus Bipolaricaulota bacterium | reverse complement strand
TGATGATCCTCGCCGACGGGATGCTCGGGCAGATGATGGAGCCGGTCGAGCTCCCCGAGCCGATCGATATCGCCTCGCTTCCGAAGAAGGAGTGGGCGACGACCGGGGCAAAGGGGCGGGACCCGAACATCATTCTGAGCTTCGACCTCGATCCAGAGGTCCTGAAGCAGATGAACCTCGAGCTGCAGCGCCGCTATCGCCAGATAGAGAAGAATGAGGTGCGCTACGAGCAGGTGGATACGGAGGATGCGGATATCGTCATCGCCGCCTACGGTACCACAGCGCGCATCGCAAAGACGGTGGTACGCATGGCCAGGGAAGAAGGGATAAAGCTGGGTCTCTTCCGCCCGATCACCCTGTGGCCCTTCCCCTACGAGCCGCTCAAGGAACTGTCCGAGAGGGTGGAGACGATACTGACGGTGGAGATGAGCGCAGGGCAGATGTGGGAGGACGTGCGTTTGGCAGTAGCCGAGCGCGCCGCGACACCGTTCTACGGGGAGATGGGCGGGGTAGTCCCCACGCCACGTGGCATCCTAAGCGAGGTGAAGAAATATGCCCACTGATTTGGATAACATGGTCAAGGTATTCTCGCGTCCGAAGAGCCTCACAGATGTTCGTTCGACGTACTGCCCGGGCTGCCAGCACGGCATTCTGACGAGGATCATCGGACAGACGATCGACGAGCTGAACATCGCCGAGAGGACGGTGATCATCGCCCCGGTCGGCTGCTCCGTCTTCGCCTACCTGTGGTACCGCTGCGACGCCGTTCAGGCGGCGCACGGGAGGGCGAGCGCGGTGGCCACTGGGATCAAGCGGGCGGATCCGAACCTGGTTGTCCTCTCATACCAGGGGGACGGTGATTTCGCCAGCATCGGGACGGCCGAGTCGATCCACGCCGCGAACCGTGGGGAGAACATCACCGTGATCTTCGTGAACAACCAGGTGTACGGGATGACCGGGGGGGAGATGGCCCCGACGTCCCTCGTCGGGCAGAGGACGACCACCACCCCGGACGGGCGCAGCTCAGCACTGTTCGGTTATCCGATACGCTTCTCCGAGATGATCGCGCAGCTAGATGCGCCGGTCTACGTCACACGGCAGGCCCTGTACGACACAAAGAGGATTATGGACGCTACCAAGGCGATCAAGAAGGCTTTCACTAATCAGGTTGAGGGGAAGGGATACTCGCTTGTTGAGGTGCTTTCCACATGCCCTACGAACTGGCACATGAACCCGGTCGACGCGAGCAAGCACATCGCAGATGTAGTCACCAAGGTCTATCCCCTTGGTGATCTAGTGGATAGGGGGTAGCTATGCAACAGTCAGTGATCATTGCCGGGTTCGGCGGACAAGGGGTCATCCTGGCGGGGAAGATCCTCGCACAGGCAGCGATGGACCACGGCCTCGAGGTGACGTGGCTCCCCTCGTATGGCCCAGAGATGCGCGGAGGAACGGCCAACTGTACGGTCGTCATGGCAGATGAGACCGTTGGCTCACCGATCGTCGACGATCCATCGGCGGTCATCGCGATGAACCTGCCCTCGCTCGACAAGTTTGAGGGGATAGTGGCTCAGGGGGGGAGGATCATCCTCAACGCCTCACTGATCGATCGCGACGTCGAGCGCAGCGACCTCAAGGTGACCAAGCTCTTGCTCAATGACCTCAGTGCGAAGGCGGGAAGCAGTAAGGCGATCAATATGGTGGCTCTTGGAGCCTACGTCAAGGCAACCGGCGTCATCCCCATCGATGTGGTGAAGGAGACGATGCGGGAGATGTTGGAGAAGGGGGGAAAGGGGAGGTTTGTCGAAGCGAACGCAAAGGCCCTCGATCTCGGATACGACGCCGCCTGACATACAGATCCTGGCTAGGACAGACGCGTTCAGTGGGAGGCTGATCCACCTCGTCGTGGACCGACTCCGCCTCGCAACTGGGGAGGAGGTGAGTCGTGAGGTGGTGCTGCACCCGCCGGCGGTGGCGATCCTTCCAGTCCTCACCGACGGTCGCATCCTCTTGGTCAGTCAGTATCGCCATTCAGTGCGCGCCACCCTCTGGGAGATCCCCGCCGGCTTGGTGGAGCCGGGCGAATCCCCTCTGGAATCGGCGAGGCGAGAACTGCGCGAGGAGACGGGGTATGAAACCAGCGATCTAGTGGAGCGCTTCACCATCTTCACCTCCCCTGGGTTCACGGATGAGAGGATCACCCTGTACGAGGCGCGGTCCCTCAAGCGTGTGTCAGAGCCGGATTCACATGAGATAGACGCCATCAGAGCCTTCTCCCGCCCCGATCTGACAAGCATGCTCGATGCCGGTGGGATAACAGATGCAAAGACGATCCTCGGCATCCTCTCAACCTGGCAGCAGGACCGATAACCGGCTATGCTAGTCACATGAAAGAAACAACTCACAAGAGGGGGACCTCACGCCAGTGGAAGAGGTCGCGCTTCTACCTTTTCGGAAGGGACAAGAGCGGCGGGTACCACTTCTCCTCCTCTTCCATGCCCGAGAATGTCCGCCTCCTCGGAGGGGGGGAGATCGGAGGGAAGGCGCGAGGGCTGCTGTTCGTCATCGATCACCTGAAACGAGGGGGACGGCTCACATCCTACGATCACCTGCTGCGCTTCCCCGACTCCCTGATCATCCGCACCGATGTCTTCGATGCGTTCATGTCAGAGAACGGGCTGAACGAGGCAGTCCTCGCCAGGTGTGACAAGGAGATCTCCCACGAGGAGCTGGAGAGTAGGATCATCTCCGCTCGCTTCCCTGACGACGTCCGCGAGCAGCTCAGAGGGTTCCTCGCCAGTGAGCGCCGGCCGCTCGTCGTGCGGTCATCGTCCCTCATGGAGGATAACGCCGAGCACTCCTTCGCTGGGATCTACCTCTCCGAGTTTCTTGTCAACACGGGAGAGGATGAAGAACGATTGGAAGCACTGATCTCATCGATCATAAGGGTCTATGCTTCCACCTTTGGGCAGAACGCACGCGCGTACCGGAAGCGGCACAACCTCGACTGGCGGGAAGAGAAGATGGCCATCCTGATTCAGAACATGATCGGCCGCCACTACGCGCTCGATCTGTTCTACCCACTGATCGGAGGGGTCGGATTCTCCCTCAACTTCTATCCGTGGAGCGACCGCCTGAGCTCGGAGGACGGCGTGGCCCGACTGGTCGTCGGCGTTGGCACACGCGCCGTCGGTCGAGAGTACGCGCGCGTCTTCTCCCCCAGGCTCCCCGGACTGAGGCCGGAGGGCTCGGACCAGAGGGCGGTTATCAAGTACTCGCAGGAGACAGTGGACGTGCTCGATATGAAGAAAAGGGCCCTCAGCCAGACGAAGCTTCCGCTATTGAAGAACCCTCTCCTGAGCGTGGTCTGCTCAGTCGTGGATGCGGACGGCGTCCTGAGCGAGCCGATCTCCGATCTTCCTCCGGGGGATAGATACATCGCCACCTTCGAGCGCCTGATCAGCAACAACAGCCTGATGCCGTTTACCCCGATGCTGCGAGAGCTCCTCGCGGCGCTGGAGGACCTCTTCGAGCGGCCGATAGACATCGAGTTTGCCGTGAACTTCCCGGCGGACGGGGATGATGGGACTCCGCTGTTCTACCTGCTGCAGGCGCGCCCCCTCGGCGGGCGCTCCCAGCACCGGATCATCCGCATTCCGCAGGTGACGCGGGAGAGGACGCTCCTCATGAGCGGGCGTGTGCTGGGAAACGGATCGAGGAAGCGGATCCACGACCTGATCTTCGTCGACCCAGCTACCTATCGCTGGGAACAGGCGCACTCGATCGCCCGCGAAGTGGGGAGGATCGACGAGGAGCTGAACGGAAGGGAATACATCCTCATCGGCCCGGGCCGCTGGGGAACATCTAACCCACAGCTCGGTGTGCCGGTGCAATACGGGGAGATCGCCGGTGCCAAGGTGATCGTGGAGATGGCGACGGAGGAATTCTCCCCCGAGCTATCCTATGGAACGCACTTCTACGCCGACATGGTAGCGAGCGGAGTCCTCTACCTCCCGTTCGATGAAGGAGAAGGGGACTACTTCAACCGGGAGCTGCTCGATCGGCAGGAAGTGGTGCCCGCTGGGCAGTTCGTGAAGCATGTGCACTTCCCCGACGGCCTGGACGTTTACGTGGATGGAAAGGGCAAGGAGAGCTTGATCTGTCTGTCCAATGGCAGGCGCTGATCGCGGCCTGCACGCCTGACCGACCACTGGTTTCACCTTCGGGTCTTTTTGTGGTAGTATTGGGCGGAGGTCTTTCTCCAGGAATGTTTTCATGAAAAAAAGCTTTACAGGAGGGTCGATGGCAGAGGTAGTGTTAGAGAAGGTAACGAAGAAGTTCGGTGACTTTGTCGCGGTGAAGGGGATCGATTTGAAGGTAGATGACGGTGCGTTCACCGTGCTCGTCGGTCCGTCCGGCTGTGGCAA
>JAGGSM010000015.1 GCA_021159105.1 Candidatus Bipolaricaulota bacterium | reverse complement strand
AATCTTCATTCTAATGCACCTCCAATGGTACGTTTAACTGTACCGCCTATAGGGCTCCCCCGCAACGTTTGTTTAATGACGTCACTTCGAGCCTCAGCGGCCAAACCAGACCGATCCGATCCGCTGGTGTTCCCGGGGCCAATCCATCGGGCCGTCTATCCGTCATTCGGTACTTAACCGTATGTTGTCTATCCATGATCAGAGAATACAGCCCTCGCAAAGAAGTGTCAATCAGCATCGAGACTCCAAACTCACTCGCAAGCTCACCGGCACCGATTGTCGGTGTCCGTTCGACCGCTCTGTTAGACAGTCATTGTCCGTACCATCTTGAACCCCGGGTATCTGTGCCTGCCTAGCTCAATCACAGTCTTCTCAACAATATCAAATCCTAGCCTCTTGTAGAAAGGCAAGTTTGGATTGTCAGCCAGCACCAAGCCCCCATACAACGCCATCCCATATCTACGCAGTACGATTCCAGCTTTGCTACCAGTTGGCTGCCAAACCCGTTGCCCTGGTATTGGGGTAGCATGTATATTGCGTAAAGTTCACAATCTGCACCGCCAATATCGAATCGTGCTAATCCGCCACTGATGAATCTACCTAGCAAATGAGCAAGCACCCTGTTATCAAGCCGCGAGAAGTAGTAGCGATCCTGGAAGGAATTGGCTTTGTGGAAGTGCGTCAGCGGGGCTCTCATGAGCAATATCGACATTCAGATGGTCGGACCGCCACTGTACACTTTCACAAAGAACGGGACATTTCGCCAATCCTCCTACGACAGATAGCCACGGACATTGGGCTAACTGTGGAAGCGTTACTGACGTATAGGTAAAGTACACCTTACTGTATGTGAAGTGTGCCTAACACATTGCTCTACCTGACCGCTATTCCGCCATACTCGATAGGGACATGTGAGCTTGGTTGCTGCACTTGGGCGTGGCTCGAAGGTATCATACCACCTAAGGCAGCAAAGGGAGGAGGAAATGAACGTGAATGTTGGAACCAATAACTCGCTGAAAGTGAGGGCCGTACGCGCGGCCTTCGCTGCGGCGTTCCCGGAGGATGATGTCGAGGTGAACGCGATCGACGTTCCCTCCGGCGTTCCTGCACAGCCGTTTGGCGAGCAAGTTGCAGCTGGGGCGATCAACCGCGCTCGCGCCGCCCTTCTCGATGCCGACTACGGCGTGGGGATCGAGGCGGGGATCGTCAGTTTTCCCGGATGCGAGGAGCGGTTCAGCGTGCAGTTCTGTGCCATCGTCGATCAAACCGGAGAAATGACGGTCGGGCATGGTCCGGGATACACGCTCCCCCATGGAGTGATCGCGGCGTTGGAATCGGGATCGGATCTGAACCGCGAGATGAGCAGGATATCAGGGATCGAGGAGATCAGGGAGAAGATCGGGGCTGTCGGCTACCTGTCGAACGGGCTGACCGATCGCCTGACGATCACCCGGGATGCCGTGCTGATGGCGCTCATCCCGCGCATCAAGGAGACGGGGTGAACGTCAGCCACACCCTGCGCGAGCGTGGTCCGTCGAACTCGCAGAAGAAGATGCCCTGCCAAGTGCCAAGGTGCAGCCGTCCGCGTTCTACGATCACCGCGACCGATGAGCCGAGGAGCGATGCCTTAACATGCGCTGGTGAATTCCCTTCAGCATGTGTCCAAGGGCGGTGTGCTGGAACAGCATCATGCAAGAAGGAGATGATGTCGTGCGCGACGGCCGGGTCGGCGTGCTCGTTTACCGTGAGGCCGGCCGTTGTGTGGGGTGAGAAGATGGTGCACACGCCGTCCACCGCCCCGATCTGCGCGATTGCATCCTGCACCTGCTCGGTGATGTCGACAAACTCCTCGTGAGCGCTCGTCTTGATGTCTATCGTAACAGGTCCCATCGGCCTCACTCAGCTCGGAGGATCGCATCCAGCTTCTGCGTCAGCAGCTCCTTGTCCGATATCCCCTGCACGCGCACGATCAGCTCTTGATAGCTGTCGGCCTTCACCCCACGCGCAACGCTGACCAGCTTCACATCGCTCTTATCGAGCGCATCGAGGATCTTGTAGACTACCTTACCGTCGGAATCGGGCGGGAGCTTGAGACTGATACGCGTCCCCTCCAGGCCAACCCCAAGAGCACGGGCTAGGGCGCGCAGGATCTCGCTCTGGGAGATGACGCCGACCAGTTTCTCGTCCGCAACGACCGGGAGGAGCACAAGCTGGTTGTCGATCATGATCAGTGCCGCCTTCTCCAGCGTATCGTCCGGGGTGACGGCAAAGCGCGCCTCGAAGCACGCCTTCTCCAGTGGGGCCTCCCAATCCTTGACGCCCTTCAACGCTCCCTTGGTGATAAACCCCTTGAGGGTGCTCCCCTCATCCACGACGAGAAGGAGCGAGAACCCCTTCTCGTCCATCACTCTCTTCGCCTCGGAGAGGGGAGCGCTCACCGGTACAGTGACCGGGTCGGAGTGCATATACAAGCCTACTTTCATTCCTCTTCCGCCTTTGCTTGGGCGATGATCTTCTCCTGCAGGTTTGCAGGGACCTGTTGATACTTGAGGAACTTCATCTGGAAGGTCGCGCGCGCCTGGGTGAGCGACTTCAGATCGAGGGCGTAACTCTGCACCTCGATCAGCGGCACCTCGGCCTTGATCGTGGTCATCCGACCGGCTGGTTCCATTCCCAATATGCGACCGCGGCGGCCGTTGAGGTCGCTGACGATGTCTCCTGTGTGATCCTCAGGGACGCGCACCTCCAGGTCCATCACCGGCTCCAGCAGGCACGGGCTCGCCTGATCGAAGGCCAGCCTGAACGCGTTGCGCGCCGCCAGCTTGAACGCCAGTTCCGATGAGTCGACCGGGTGAAAGCTCCCGTCAAAGACGGCGACAGCGACGTTCGTCACCGGGAACTTCGCCAGGTTCCCCTCTTCCATCGCTTCCAGCACACCCTTCTCCACTCCAGGAATGTACTGCCCAGGGATCGATGCCCCCTTGATCTCGTCTATGAACTTGAACTCCTCGCTGGGGAGCGGTTCGAGACGGAGGACGACCTCACCGAACTGGCCGCGGCCACCGGACTGCTTCTTGTGGCGGTATTTGGCCTCCGCCTTTTTGCGAATCGTCTCCTTGTAAGGGATCTGCGGGCGATGCGTCTCCAGCTCGACGTTGTAGCGGCTCTTCAGCCGGTCGATGAACACGGACAGGTGCACGTCGCCCATCCCCCACAGGAGCGTCTCCTTGGTGACGGGGTCTCGCTCAACGCGAATCGTCGCCTTGGCCGTGGACAGCTCGCGCAGAGCGCTGCTCATCTTCTCCACATCGGACTGGCTCTTGGGGAGTATCATCCGTGAGTAGACCGGCTGTGGGAACGGCGGCATGACGAACGCCTCCGCCCCTTCCTTGGCAGCGATGGTCGTTCCCAGGGCGATGTCATCGACCTTGCCCAGGGCGACGATATCGCCAGCGACAGCCTGCGGGACGCGCTTCTGCTTAACGCCTTCAATTTCGTACAGGTCGCGCACTTCGATCTTGTGACCGCTCGCGGCATCGTAGCAGGTCGTTCCTTCCTTCAGGGTCCCCTCGAGGACACGAACGTAACTCAGGCGACCGAGGTAGGGATCGTTGTCCAGGTTGAACACCACCGCACGCGCGGGGGCATCCGCACTCGCGGTTCCTTCGGGGATGATGCTCATGAACGCTTCGATCAAGCGATCGAGGCCCTTCTCCTCCGCAGCAGAACCGCACAGAACAGGGACGATTGCCCCATCGGCGACACCCTTGGCAAGGGCCGCTTTCAGTTCCGCTGGGGTGATCTCTTCCTCCTCCAGGAACTTCATCATCAGCTCGTCATCGACAGCGGAGACCTCTTCCAGCAGGGTATTCCTCAGCTCCTCGACTGTGTCCTGGATCTCTGCGGGGATATCCTTCTTCCCCTTGTCAGCGAAGTAGAACGCACGGTTGGCGAGGATGTCGACCACACCGACGAACGAACCTCCCTCGCGGATCGGAAAATCGAGCGGGACGAACTTCCCTGAAAGCTGCTCCTGCAGCGCTGAGATGAGACCGGGAAAATCGACGTCCGCGTTGTCCATGTGGTTGACGAACACAGCGGTGGGGCGATGGACGGCCCCGGTGATCTCCCACGCGCGCTCCGTGACGACCTCGATCCCCTTCTCGCCGTTGATGACGAGGACGGAGAGGTCGGCCACCGGCACGGCCTTGTACATCTCTTCCACGAATTCGTCTCCGCCCGGAGTATCGATGAGGGTAATCCTTGTGCCCTTGACATCGAACGATCCGAACGCCATGTCGATCGAGTACCCGCGGTCTTTCTCCTCAGCGGATGCATCGAGCGTGATCTGGTCCTTAACGCCACCCTTCTTCAGAAGCGAAGTGGCGAGGGTTGTCTTGCCGGAGCCGGAATGCCCCACAAGACAGATG
>JAGGSM010000116.1 GCA_021159105.1 Candidatus Bipolaricaulota bacterium | reverse complement strand
GCGCAGCTTATCGCTTGCCAGGCCCAAAGAGGTGTACCAGGAGAAGCGATGATCGCGCCAGTACTCGTACCAGCGCTGTGACTCCTCGGGCGAGCAGAAGAACTCGATCTCCATCTGCTCGAACTCGCGCGAGCGGAAGGTGTAGTTTCTGGGGGTGATCTCGTTGCGGAACGACTTTCCGATCTGCGCGATCCCGAACGGAAGCTTCACCCGAGCGGTGGACATCACGTTCTTGAAGTTGACAAAGATCCCCTGCGCCGTCTCCGGCCGCAGATAGGCCTCGGCTGTGGGGTCGTGCAGCGCACCCACATAGGTCTTGAACATAAGATTGAACTCGCGCGGCTCGGTGAGATCGCACTCGGAATGTTCGCCGGGGTGCTTGCTTGGCTTGCGCGGGCACTGGCTGTCCTCGATCTGATCGACGCGGAATCGCTGCTTGCACGTCTTGCAATCGACGAACAGATCGTGGAACAGGTCGTAGTGCCCGCTTGCCTTCCACACCTGCGGGTGCATGATAATGCTCGCATCGAGACCGACCATGGAGTAACTGCTGGGAGCGTTGTTCGGCGCCCTGGTGTCGTCGTTCGCTCTGACCATATCGTGCCACCAGGCGTCCTTCAGATTTCGCTTCATCTCCACGCCAAGCGGACCGTAGTCCCAGAACCCGCCGATTCCGCCGTAGATCTCGCTTGACTGAAATATGAACCCGCGCCGCTTGCACAGGGCAACGATCTTCTCCATGGTGTTGTCGCTCATACGTTTATTCCTCCAAAGTGATTGCACCCAACAGGTTGATGCCAGCAAGTATACTGCAAACAGAGGATGCCAGAAACGGCGCTTGATCGCAACTGTGGACGTTAGAAGTGAGGGTTAGGTCGTTACGGAAAAAGCAGCTTACTACGGAACACGAAGAGCACGAAGGTGTGCAAAAGGCAGGGAAGTCCATTACATCCTTATATGAAATTCTATTCTTCGTGTCCTTCGTACTCTTCGTGGTGAGTTGCCTCGCCCCTTGTCACGCACGCAGGCGCGCGCTAATCTAGCTAATTGGGAGGTAGAATCATGAAGAGGGTGTTCGCACTTGGCCTTATCACGGTGTTCTTTGTGAGCTTAGTCGCATTTACACAGGAAAAGGTTCTTCACTGGAACCTTGGTGTTAATCCCACGACCATCGATCCGAGCTACGCAACGAACACAGCATCCCAGCAGATAGACCACGCGCTCTTTCTTGGACTGACCGATATCGACGATGAGACGCTGAAGGTTGTCCCTCGTCTGGCCACAAGCTGGGAAGTCTCGGAGGACGGTACCACCTGGACGTTTCACCTGAGGCGGGAGGCGATGTGGAGCGACGGCACGCCGGTCACAGCTCACGACATCACCTTTGCCATAGAGCGTACACTTGACCTCAAACTTCCATCTCCCCTAACGCAGAAGCTGTACGTGCTAAAGGGCGCGGAGGAGTACCACTCAGGTAGCGGGCGAGCACGCGATGTCGGCGTGGAGGCTATTGACAACCACACCGTGAGATTCACGCTCATCGCGCCAAACGACTGCTTCCCTGCCCTCCTATCAGAGCCAGTCTTCTACCCACAGCCGCGCAGCATCGTTGAGGACTACGGAACCAATTGGACGCAACCCGAGCATATCGTGACCGATGGGGCGTATATACTCGGCCAGTGGGTGAACGATCGCATCATTCTCTACAAGAGCGCCACCTACTACGCTGCGGATAAGGTCGACATTGATGAGGTCTACTGCCACGTGATCGAAGATGAACAAGAGGCGCTTGTCATGTACAAGGGCGGGAAGATCGACGTCACAGCAGTGGGCGAAGACCAGCTGGAGGAGATCAAGGCCGATCCCATGCTCAGCAGGCAGTTGCGCATCTATCCATCAGCAGAGCTTGCTTCTACCTGCCTGCCCACGCTGACATATCCCGTGGCGCAGCTCACAAAGCCCTACATCGTGCGTACCTATGGGCTACTCGGGCGAGAGAAGTGGGAGAACTGGGATATCCAGCGGTAGTGTCGATCAATCACTGTTTGGCCTTTGTTGGTACTCTCTCACTAACATCGCTAGCCCCTCCTCCTTCAGCGCTTTGAAGAGCCTCTTATTCCCTGTAATTATGATAACTTCATCATTTGCGAGGGAGGCATAAGTGGCATCGTAGGCGGAGATGTTGTGCTCAGTCGCGATTCTGAAGATTTCCTCTGTGCTCAAGGGCTCAGCAATCCGAATCGAGAGGCCGTTTATCGCACGGAGGATGTCGTACGCCTTATCTTGCGAGATCCTTCCCCGCCGCAAGGCAACCAACACTGCGTTTGTCGCTTCAAGACAGAGAAGGGAGGGCGCAATGATCTCCACTTCGCCTCTTACCCAATCAGCGAGCAGTTGCTGGCTTGTCTCTTGTCCTTCCTCGTCTGGAAAGAATGCCATTAGCAGGGCAGAAGCATCCAGCACAAATCGCCTCATGCCGCCTCCTCCAGCTCACGCCGTGACTGCTGATAGAGCTCGGTCGCCGTGGTCCCGCAACCCGATAGATCTTGCGAGAGTTGAAGGAGAGAGTTGTACGCTGCAAGCCTGCGTAGTTTCTGAAACTCATCAAAGCCCATCATCGCCCCAACTGGCTTTCCCCTCTTCGTGATGATCATTGCTTCCCCCTCCTGGACAGCCTTTAGGACCTTGGTGAAGTCTCTCTTCGCCTCGGAAACAGACACTTCTAGCATTAGGACCACCTCTCATAGTCATTTTATATAGTCATGCCATATTATCAAGTTACTGGCCTCACAGTCGCCAGCTGAGCATCCGCAGCTCTCTCGAACACAGTGGCTTTCAAAATGCATGTCTCAGGCGTACAATTGTGCATGCCAAAAGAAGCATATCTGAGGAGTTACGGAGGCTCAGTGATGAAAACAGATGTATTGGTGATTGGTGGAAGCGCAGCAGGGATCGTCGCTGCTACAGTGGGCAAGTCGTGTTACCCGGACAAGGAGTTCCTCGTTCTGCGCGACACAAAGCAAACGATAGTCCCATGTGGGATTCCTTACATCTTCGGCTCACTTGAAAGTAGCGACAAGGACCTCATCCCCGATGCCGTCTTCAGCAAGGCGGGGATCGAGTACAAGGTCTCGCGCGCAACTGAGATCGATGCCAAGAATAAACTCTGCCGCACAGAGGACGGGGAAGAGATCTCCTATGACAAGTTGGTCTTAGCGACCGGATCAAAGCCGCGCGTTCCTTCGTGGCTGCCGGGAACGGATCTGGAGAACGTGTTTACCATCCCTAAGGACAAGGAAGTCCTGGATCGCACCCTGGCCAAGCTGCAGGGATGCAAGAAGATCGTAACGATCGGCGGCGGTTTCATCGGCGTTGAGGTTTCAGACGAGCTTAACAAGCTGGGGAAGGATGTAACGATAGTGGAGGTCTTGCCACATGTGTTGGGCCTAGCCTTCGATCCAGAGATCGCCGAGCAGGCGGGAGAGCTACTTGTTAAACGCGGGGTGAAGCTCAGAACCGGCGTTGGGGCAGCGAAGATCCTCGGGAACGGAAGTGTCACCGGCGTTGAACTCATTAACGGAGAGAAGATCGAAGCAGACGCCGTTATTCTTTCCATGGGCTACGACCCGAATACCGACCTTGCTAGAAAAGCTGGGCTATCACTCAACTCAAACGGCTGTATCCGAGTTGATGAGTACATGCGCACGGAGACTCCGGGCATCTTCGCCGTTGGCGACTGCGCCGAGAAGCGTGATTTTGTAACGCGCAAGTTGACAAGGGTTATGCTCGCCTCCACCGCATCGTCCGAGGCGCGCGTTGCCGGGACGAATCTGTACCAGTTGTCTGTGGTGAAGACATTCAGCGGTACCATTTCCATCTTCGCCACAGCCATCGGAGACACAGGATTCGGCGTTGCCGGACTGACCGAGGCGGCCGCCAAGAAAGAGGGATTTAACATCACAATTGGGACCTTCAGCGGCGTGGACAGGCACCCAGGAACATTACCAGGGACCCACTCCCAGTACGTGAAGCTGATCGTTGGTAAGACATCAGGGGTCATCCTCGGTGGAGAGGTCGTCGCCGGCACGAGTACAGGTGAGTTGACAAACTTCATCGGTCTTGCCATTCAGGCGAAGATTCCTATCAGTGCCCTGTTCGCAGCACAGATAGGTACGCATCCGCTACTCACAGCTCCTCCCACCGCGTATCCGGTGATCAAGGCGGCGGAGTCGATCATGCGTGGCTGCGGACAATAAGCAGGAGTAGGTTAGGCAACTGCAAGTTGACCCTGGCTGTCTTATCCAAAGCGGCCAGGGTCCTTGCTTGCTAGACTGAAGTTCCCGGGCTAGAAATAGCGGAAGTGCTGTTGGGATGAGGCATTGAGCGATAATCAAAGTGCAGCCTTCTGTCTACACTACGGATGCGCAGTTTGGAACAGCTTATGCGCCCATCCCGCCA
>JAGGSM010000225.1 GCA_021159105.1 Candidatus Bipolaricaulota bacterium | reverse complement strand
CGACCATGCGCGTGCTCACCCCCCACGAGGTGGTGTAGCAGTACTGAAGCTCGTTAGCTTCATCGAGAAACTTGATGTCGAACGCCTTTGCGAAGTTCTGTCCAAGGTAGTGCGACGTTCCCGACTGCAACGCCCACGCGTTTCCCATCATCGCCTCGATGGTGTAGGAGGCCTCCGCCCCAGCGAATTTCTCTTGAGCACTCTTGCGCCCCTTTATGACGGGGATTGCTGCCTCATTGATCGCAAAGTCGGCGTATATGTCGAGCATGCGTATCGTCTCCTCCACCGCTTCTTTTTCTGTCGCGTGCGCGGTGTGTCCCTCCTGCCACAGGAACTCCGTGGTGCGCAGGAACAGGCGCGGGCGCATCTCCCAGCGAACGACGTTCGCCCACTGGTTGATGAGAACGGGAAGATCGCGGTAGGAATGGATCCACTGCGCGTAGGCGTGGCCGATCACCGTCTCCGATGTCGGTCGGACGACGAGCGGCTCATCGAGTTTTTTCCCGCCACCGTGGGTGACGACGGCGAGCTCGGGGGCGAACCCCTCGATGTGCTCCGCCTCCTTCTCGATGAAACTCATCGGGATGAACAGCGGGAAATAGGCGTTCTTGTGGCCGGTCGCCTTGAAGCGCCGATCTAGGCCGGATTGGATCCCTTCCCACAGCTCGTAGCCGTACGGCTTGATGATCATGCAGCCGCGTACCGGCGCGGAATCCGCCAGGTCAGCCATCTTTACGACATCGTTGTACCAGCGAGAGTAGTCCTCACTGCGTGGGGTCACGCCTTGCTCTGCCATAGAATTCTCCTCTTTCTTTCAGCATCGAAACTCGGGATTAGCGAGACACGGCAATCTATGCCGCCTGCTCGCCATGTAGACTACACGTAAGTGTACCCGCTCTCTGACAAACTTAAAAAGTCGGGGTGGAAGATTGCAAGTCACAACGAACGAGGCCCCGCTCTAAGGGCCTCGTCTCGTGAAACCTTTCCGTGCTATCTAGGATCGGAGGTAACAATCCTGTTTATTGCTCTCGTATAAGAACATACTACTCGGGGGTTACGTGCTGCATGTGAGAGGGATGTGTGGAATGTGTGAATCCCCTACAGGGGTACATTTCCCGCTCCTTGGGGGTGCTTCTTACAAAGCGTCTTGATACACCGTCTGCCTCCGGCGCGGTAGTCCATTCAAATCCCGAACGCGTAGAGGATCCCCCCGACGGCGAGGCCGAACACGAGATTGAACGCCTTCACGCGCAGCGAATCCCTGACCGATACTGACAGGAGTGGAAGCATCCCGTGGCCATCCTGCACGAATGAACTGACGAAGAGGACGGAGAAGGGGATCATCCCCGAGGCGAACATCATCACGAAGATCATGTGCGGCCCGGACTCTGGGATGATCC
This sequence comes from Candidatus Bipolaricaulota bacterium, assembly GCA_021159105.1. Classification (GTDB taxonomy): domain Bacteria; phylum Bipolaricaulota; class Bipolaricaulia; order UBA7950; family UBA9294; genus M55B144. The sequence continues at coordinate 3,108 of JAGGSM010000225.1, read as the reverse complement.
CGAGCAGGCCGGCAAACAGAAAGATCAGCCAGATGTGGCCATGGATGAACGCCTCCACCGTTTCCTGACTGGGGAGGAACGACAGTACGAGCAGGGCGCCGAACGTCCACAGAAACACGCGCACGGTGTGCTTGCGCAGCACGTGCCCGATGATGTGCTCCCGCAGGTAGTGTTCCGAGCCGGACATCCCCAGGACGGTTCCCAGTCCGAGAAGGACGACAAGCGTAACGCGCATCCAGTCCCATGTTTTCGGGCCCACAACCCCGAGGATTGCAATGACGAGAAGGCCGATCATGAGCGATAGGAGCAGAATGCGCGGCCCTGTTGGATGACGCAGGTTCTCCTTGAGGAGTCTCCAAGCATGCGTCTCAATGGCGTCCTTGTGCACCTGCTGCAGGTGGCACTCCTCGCACGTGCTGATGCCCATCCGTTTGGCGATCCAGTCCGAAATCGCTCCGAAGACGATCCCCGCGATGAACAGCCCCCCGAACAGTATCAGTGCCTTGCCGGGGAAGAGAGAGAGCATCACATAGGACTCATCCCCCGAGGTGGCGATCATCCCCCCGACCAGCGCCCCGAACCCGATCAAGCCGTGCACGTACATAGAGACATTCATGAACGATCCCAGACACCCCGGGGTCGAGCCGAGGAACGATGAAAGGATGTACTCGCGCCACTTGCGTCCGCGTAAGGCGGTGGTCATCCCGCCGCGTGAGCGCACGTTCAGCCAGTCGACGAACACCATCATCGAGAAGACGAAGATGGTGATCGTTACCGACTCACGCAAGATCGCAATCAGGTTCATCTAAGCTACCTTCTCCTCCTTGGGGCCGAACTCTTGCAGTGCTTTGAGCAGCTCCGCGGTGTAGGTGAGGGCCGGACCGCCTCCCATCATCACCGCTACCGCCGCCACTTCCCAGATCTCCTTGACCGTTGCCCCCGCAGCCAGGCAGCTCTGGGTGTGCATCCCGATGCAGTACTTGCAGCGTGCCGTCAGCGCCATTCCAAGTGCGATCAGTTCCTTCGTCTTGAGGTCGAGCACATCTGGGGCCAGCACCTGTTCGCTGAACTGTGAGAAGCACTTCATCTCCTCCGGTGCCTGCCTGCTCAGCTCCGCCAGGGAGCGCTTCACATCCGTCATCGCCTGTTTCATATCGCCCATCTTTGCAGCCTCCTGCAACAGAGTTCTAGCCGATTATACTCGCTATTCCGCGAGCTACTAGTGCGACGACCATGGCAATTCCTGTTGTTGTCGCAAGTACAAGCGCCGTCTTCCCCTTCCCGAGCTCTCTTGTCAGCACGGCGATCGTGGCCACGCACGGGATGTAGAACAGGACGAACAGGGTGAAGGTCATCATCTGCCCGGCGGAAAGGACCGACGCCACCTGTGTCGTCCCCAGTGCCTGGAAGAGCATGATCAGCGTCAGTTCCTTGCGGAATATCCCGAAGATGAGCGTTACCCCCAGGCTCAACGGAAGACCGAGTGCCCAGGTGATCGGAAGCACGATCAGGTTCAGATAGTAGTTTATGTGCATGAACTCGAAGATGCTCAGCAAGACACTTCCCCCAATGAGCAACGGCCAGGCAAGGACGATGAACTCGCGCGCCCGCAGCCACACATTGGACCAGATGACGCGGACAGATGGGACCTTGTAGGATGGAATCTCCAGGATCAACCCCGGGGTCACCTGTGGGAAGACCTTGGTCATTATCTTGCCGGCGATGGCGATAACAATGATGTTGATTATGTACAGCAGGAACGCGAGAGTCGGTCCAAGGAAGTAACCGATCAATCCGAAGATCACCGTCGTCCGCGCGACGCAGGGGACCATCACCGCCAGAGTCGCTGTGATGAACCGGTCCCGTGGGGAATCCAGAATGCGCGTCGCCATCACTGCGGGGACGCTGCATCCATAACCGGTGATGAATGGGATGACGGACTTTCCGTGCAGCCCGATCTTGTGCATGAATACGTCCATCAAGTAACCGGCGCGTGGCAGATACCCGATGTCCTCCAACACGGCCAGGCCGGTGAGGAATGGAATGAGGTACGGTAGCACGATTCCGATCGCTCCCGCCACACCCTGGATCGTACCGCGCAGGATGAAGAACCAGATCGTGTCTGGATTGATCACCGTCGCCAGCGCGTCGACAGAGCTGTCGAAGAGGCCCATGATCGGGGCTTCGATCAGCGCCCCCACCTTGAAGACGAGGAGGAAGAACCCGTACATGATGGCGGCAAAGAAGATGTAGCCGAAGAACGGATGCATGAGCAGTGAATCGACCCGATCGCGCAGCCCGATCGTGGGTGATCCGATCGTCGTCACCTCTTCGAACAGCTGCATCGATAGGTGATGCCGCTCGGAGGCCAGCACCTCGTCTCCGCCCCGTCCGCGAAGCTGGACGATCCTCTCCCTCATCTTCTCCACCATGTCGATCTCGGCAAAGCCTCTCTCGCGCACTAGATCAGTGAAGAAGGCGTCCCCTTCCAACAGTTTTATTGCCATCAGACGGGGTGAGAAATTGGTTCCTCCGGCGGTCCCTTTCAGGTGTGAGGAGAGCCTGTCGATTGCGTGCTCCACATCACTGCTGTACACAGGAGGGGGGACGGCGGGGTGATTCCTGGCGGCCGCCACCACGCTCGCTGCTGCTTGCTTGACGCCGATCCCGCGCACGGCGACCGCGCTCACCACCGGGACACCGAGGCGCTCGGACAGGGCATCAGCATCGATCGTCAATCCTTTCCTTCTCGCTTCGTCCTCCATATTCAGACAGACGACGAGCGGGATACCCATCTCGAGAAGCTGTAGCGTAAGCTCCAGACCCCGGCTGAGGAGGGAAGCGTCTATCACGTTCAGCACAGCGTCCACCTCTCCCGAGAGGAGGAAGTTGCGCGTTTGTGCCTCGGCCAAGTCAAGCGACGTCAATGAATATGTGCCGGGAAGATCGATCACCTCCGCCTTCTTGCCTTCGACGAGGGCTGTGCTCTTCATGTACTCGACCGTTGTACCGGGAAGGTTGGAGGTGTTTGCTTTGTACCCTACAAGGTGGTTGAAGATCGTGCTCTTACCGCAGTTGGGCTGACCAACAAGGGCTATACGTATCATT
>JAGGSM010000235.1 GCA_021159105.1 Candidatus Bipolaricaulota bacterium | reverse complement strand
GATGGCCCGCGAGTACTCCTTGATGGTTTCATTCTCGACCTTGTCTTCGATTAGAGCGGCGTAGTTGATCATCCCCATCAACGGGTTGTTGATCTCGTGGGCCGCGCCGCTTGCCAGCGTGCCTATGGACTCAAGTTTCTGCGATTGCCGAAGTTGGGCCTCCACCGCCAGTCTCTCCTCTTCCGCCCGCTTACGCTCAGTAATGTCCTCGAAGATTGTGGCAAACTGGCCTTCACTAGTCCTGAAGGCCAGCACCGAGAACCACTTGCCGAGCACTTCGGAGTACTGCTCAAAACGGACTTCCCGGCCAGTTAGCGCAACCTCTCCGTACTTGCCGATCCAGTCAGCTGGATCGTGTTCAATTCCCGGCAGCACTTCGGTGGCTTTCTTCCCGATGATGTCCGCGCGATTCAGAGTGGTCAGTCGCTCGAAAGCAGAGTTGACCTCTAGGAACACGTAGTCTACAGGCTCGCCTTCCTGGTTCAGTACGATCTCGTGCAGAGCGAATCCGTTTATCATGTTCTCGAAGAGGGTGCGATAACGCTTCTCGCTTTCGCGAAGAACTCCTTCAACCAGCTCTCGGCGAGCTACCTCATCAGCGAGCTTGTCCCTGGAGACCATTGTAGACTCAAGGTTGTCCGCCATTTCATTGAACGACTGAGCCAATTCGCCAATTTCATCTGTTGTCCTGATGGACACACGAGCGGCCAAATCCCCGGAACCAAGCGCCCGTGCTTGGGCGGCGAGTTTGCTTGCAGGTTCTGAGATACGCCATCCGAGGATCAGTGCTATGAGCACCATGGCGCCAATGAATCCGGCAGCAATCAAAGCCATTCGTTCTGTAGCGATACTTGCGGGAGCCAGGACCTGGGCCATGTCTTGGGAAACAACGACCACCCACGACTCACCAGAGTTTCCGAAGCTGTGATCAATAGACTCAGAAGTACCGCCGAATGAGCCTATCGTTGTTGAGTCGACTGTCCAGGGAACTGTGCAGAACGCTGCGAGAGCTGTTCGCGCGCCTTCCCGAACAATCGCGTTACCTCTCTCGGTTCCCGATATCAGTGTGACGAGATCGCCTGAGATCGTACTCTGGAGCGGGAGAAGCCCTGGGCCATACACCACGCGCCCATTGGAACGAACCAGGAGGATTTCCGCATCAGCGGCATGATCGGATGTTGTCATTGCCTTCTCAACCGCGGGAAGGATGGCGAAGTTGCACTTCAGGATTCCGATTACCTCTCCATCGGACATCACCGGGACTACAACTCCGATCACATAATCCCCCACACTGTCATCGTAGCCTCGATCATCAAGGAAGACAGCACCCTCGCCCTTGTTATACGCCGCCAACCACCAAGGTTTGTAACCATGTGCCAGAGTGGTCAGTTTCCCCGTTGCTGCAACCAGAGCCCCAAAGCGATTGGTTAGGAAGATCTCTCCGAATTCGCCGGGATGGATTTCCATCTGCCGAGTGAGGGCTTGCGCAGCATCGTTCTCCAGATACTGCGCGATGAATGGATCATCGGTAGCATCTGTGCTCAGCCAACGTGCATTCAGCTCCTGGATGGTGATGCTCCGTGTTGCATCTGATAGATCGCCGAATTCAGCGGTGCTTATCTCAGCGGCACTCTCAATGGTCTTTGCTGCAGCAATCGAATATGCTACTTCGACTCTGGAATCCAGGAGTGCATCCACAAAGTGAGCTGCCTGATATGCCCGTTCTGTCAGTTCAAGCTTGGCTTGGGTTAGAATGCTGTTTCGCGTGTACAGGGAGAAGAGGAACGTGAGAGTAACCCCGACAATTGCGCCAAACACAAAGGTGTACAGCGCTATCTTCGTTCCCAGTTTCATGCCATGCTTCTTGTCTTTCATCTGTTTGCTGTCAGCTTCGACCATGTGAGACTAACGCTCCTACAGCAGAAACAGTAAAACCCTCATTGAGTTGGACCGTCTCGCAGCAATCACAGTGCAAAATTCCCTCTAGACTGCGGATGCGCACTTTGGAACGGTTTATACGGGCATCCTGCCGGGAGTTATTATGCCACGTGTTCAAGTGAGATACCAAGCAACGTCACGTATCTTGCATGATCACAAGAATGGAGAACTATCAGATCATCGACCCCGGATCTCACCTCCAGCGACTGCCGACTCTAGCCACAAGATCGCCAGCAATTTCAGTCCGGAAACAAGCCCTGCGCACGAAGCGTACCTCTCTCCAACACAGCACCGTTCCGGGGTGTGGTGACACGGTTCTTCCCTCGGCGAACCGCCGCAATTCGCATCGTTCACCGCTGCGGTGCCGGTGGTGTTGGACGCTTGCTCACTCGCCACGAATCCGTCGCTGTTTGAAGGCGGATCATAAGGCACCGGCACGTAGCTGGAGCGGTTAGCTCAACTCTCTATCGACGAGATCCTCCACCAGGCCATCCTCTGGCACGTGTGGAATGGTGATCTGCCCAACATTTGCGTGGGTCACGTTCCACTCCGCAGCGGTGGAGATGGCGTTTGTGTTGCGCGCCCACGCCCGTCGGGCGACGCCGCCCATCACGTCCCAGGTGAGCGCGTCCTCGATGATCCCATCGACGCGCTCGCTCCCGTCGAGGACGAGCCCGAACCCGGCGTGGATCGACTTCCCTATACCGACACCGCCGCCGTTGCTCATCACAACCAGGCTCATCCCTCGCGCCGCGTTCCCGGCGAAGTTGTGCGCGCTCATGTCGGCCATGATCCGCGAACCGTCGTAGATGTCCGCCGTCTCGCGGAACGGGGAGTCGGCCGATCCGGTGTCGTGGTGATCGCGGCCGATCAACACAGGGCCGATCACGCCCTCGCGCACCAGCTCGTTGAAGCGGTGGGCGATCTTCACCCTCAGGCCGGCGTCGGCGTACAGAATGCGGGCCTGAGAACCGACGACGAGACCGTTGCGGTCGGCGTTCTTGATCCACTCGTAGTTGTCCCTGTCCTGGTGCCTCCTGGTCGGGTCGATGCACTCCATCGCCGCGTGGTCGGTCGCCAGCAGGTCTTCGTGCTTCCCGGAGAGGCAGACCCAACGGAACGGGCCGTACCCGTAATCGAAGTTGAGCGGGCCCATGATGTCCTCCACGTAGGAGGGGAAGATGAACCCCTCGCTCGTGTCGCGCCCGTTGCTGGCGATCTCCTTGACTCCTGCGTCGAAGACCGCCTTCATGAAGGAGTTGCCGTAGTCCCAGAAGCGCGTCCCGCGCTCGGTCATGGTCTTGATCAGGGTGAACTGGCGGCGGAGGGATGCGTCCACGCGGCGCACGAACTCATCGCGGTCCTTCTTCAACAGCTCGCGCCCCTCCTCAAAGGTCGTCCCCTGCGGGGTGTAGCCACCGTCGTACACGGCGTGGCATGACGTCTGATCCGAGGCGAGGTCGACCGGGATGTCGTTTTCCACGATGTACTCCCACAGATCGACGATGTTACCGTGATAGCCGATCGACACCGCCTCGCCGCTGCGCGCGCTCTCCTGCATCCAGGAGATCACCTGGGAGAGGTCGTCCGACCACTTGGAGAGCCATCCCTGCTCCTGGCGCTGCACTATCCTGGACAGGTCGACCTCGGCGATGACGCCGACCCCTCCGGCGATCTCCACCGCCTTGGCCTGCGCCCCGCTCATCCCTCCAAGGCCGGAGGTGACGAACGTCACACCGTGCAGGTCGTCGCTCGGCGGGATGTTGAGGAAGAGCCGTCCGGCGTTGAGCAGGGTGATCGTCGTCCCGTGCACGATCCCCTGCGGACCGATGTACATCCAACCGCCGGCGGTCATCTGGCCGTAGTTGGCCACGCCCATCGCCGCCGCCTTGCGGAAGTTCTCGTCGTCGTCGAACATCCCCACCATCAGCGTGTTCGTGTTGATCACCCTGGGCTGATCAGGCTGCGACGGGAACAAACCGAGAGGGTGCCCCGACTGGATGACCAGGGTCTGGTGATCGGTCATCACCTCGAGGTACTTCTTCACCAAGCGGTACTGCATCCAGTTCTGAAAGACCTGCCCTCCCTCGCCGTAAGTGACGAGCTCGTACGGGTAGAGGGCGATGGCGAAATCGAGGTTGTTGTCGATCATCACCTGCAGAGCGCGGCCGGCGAGCGTATTTCCCTTGTACTCATCGACCGGCTTGGCGTAGATCCTCCCCTGCGGGCGGTAGCGGTAGCCGTAGATCCTGCCGCGCGTTCTAAGCTCGTTTAGAAACTCCGGAGCGAGCGCCTCGTGCAGCTCGCTCGGCACATACCGCAGCGCGTTCTTCACCGCGGTAACCGTCTCCTCGCGGGACAGGTTATAGCCGCGGTCGGGCGCGCGCCGGAACGAGGGATCGAACTGAGGATCCGGGGGGAGCTCTGGGGACAAGCGGATGTTCATCACCGATGAAGCATTGTTCGTATCGTGTTTTTTCATTGACTATTCACCCGCAAGCAGTATAGGGCGGCGGCAATCGCCGGTCAAGGCGCTTACAGGGCCGACTCTTTCACCACGAAGGACGCGAAGATCACTT
>JAGGSM010000149.1 GCA_021159105.1 Candidatus Bipolaricaulota bacterium | reverse complement strand
GAAATATTCTCAGCACAAAACTTAGATAAAGGATTTGACTAATGAAACTAACAAATGAACAACAAGATATTTTTGATGCAGTAGCTAAACCACTCAATAGTATGTTTGAAACTAATGTAGTAATACATGTAGATGCAAAAGCAGGTACAGGTAAAACTGCACTAACTAAATACATAGTAGATAACTTTCCCGGTAGAAGTTATATCTATACAGCTTTTAATAAAAAGATTGTAGAAGATGGAACTAAAACATTCGGTAAAAACCACTGTAAAACATTTCATGCACTAGCTTATAAATACATAAGTAGACCTAATATAGGAGGATTCTATCCGTATGGAGTAAAAGAACCTGCATATTTTACTTACGTTGAGAAAAAACAAGTAGTGGATATGCTAGATAAATATTGTCTATCTAGACATTTAGATCTAGATGATTTCTTTGCTGAACATGATATCGAAGAATACATAGGAGAAGTAATACTAGACTACCTAGAAAAAATGGCAAATAGAGATATTCCTATTACGTTTAACTACATGCTTAAAGAGTTACACCATAACTTAGCTAGTGGAGATACTAAAATAGAACTAGATATGTTATTCGTAGATGAAGCTCAAGATCTTACACCGGTTATGCTAGAAATCTTTGGACTAATCCAAGCAGATGTTAAAGTGTATCTAGGTGATACATCACAAGCAATTTATAGCTTTTTAGATCTAGTATCTGCATTTACATTAAGCACATCTACCTATAATTTAACTACAAGTTTTAGACTTTCAAAAGCTATTGCAGCTAAGATTGAACCATTCTGTCAAACATTCATTGATCCAACATTTAAGATCACCGGAGTAGGTACAGGAGTAGATACCTCTGAAGCTTTTATTACTCATAGTAATGCAGAAATTATTCAACATGTAGCACATTTACAACAAATAGGTAAAACATATTCTTTCACTAAACCGGTAAAAGATATCTTTGAAGTAACACTAGCAGTAGACGCTATCCTTGAAGGAGAAATGTCTAAAAAACCTAAGTATTGGGGACTAGTAGCTAAATTGAAAAAAGGTAGAGAAACTTTGCAAGAACTAGCTCATTCAGAGGAATTAGATGATGATATTACTAACTCATTAAAACTGCTGTTACACTTCAAAAAAGAACATCTAAACGTAACAGATATACTAAACAAAGCTGAAACAGATCCTATCAATAAAGACTATCTAATAGGTACAGCTCATTCCGTTAAAGGTTTAGAGATGGGTGAAGTAACTATCTCTTCAGGTCTAAACAAACTTGTAAAAAAGATGAAAGCTAAAACCCCTAAAACAGTAGAAGATGAAGATGAAATAGTAGAAGCTATGATGCTTTATTATGTTGCGTGTAGTAGGGCTAAATATCGTTTAATCAACGCTACAGAATTAACTTAAAAGGAAAACACATGCTAGTAAGTAAAAAGTATATAGAAGGATTAGGAGGATTTAAAAATGAGTTACCGTATATCCTAGATATTATGGTCAAATCTGTACCAAAAGAAGTACCTAGAAATTTAGCATTAACTATTGTAATATCAGAAGTTAGTGCATTTATCTCTAGTTACAGAAACAACATTCTACTGAATGCTAAAAGTAAGAAGATAAAAACAACAGTTCCTACCAATACCTACATCTTTTCTTTATCACCATCAGGTATCAGTAAAGATAGAACAAAAAATACTATCCACAAACTACTTGCTGGTGGTTACAAAGAACTAGATAAGATCATTAGAGCTGATCTAGTAAACAGAGCTAAACGAGCTGCTATTGCAGAAGGAGATGAAGAAGCTAATTACTATGCTTATATGAATCCTCAAATAGATCAAGAGTTCAAATTTGGTACAGTAGCAGGAGTATCTGCAGAGATCTCAAACTTAGGTAACGAACAATCTCTAGGAGCACCTACACTACTCTCTAGTGAGATAGGATCAGATCTAGCAACTAGAGGTGAAGAACTCATTAAAACCTTTACAGTGCTATCAGATCTATATGATCTAGGTACTGCTAAATTTGATACAGTAAAATCTATAGATGCTAAACTAAGAGGAGTTAAACATCTCCCGGTAAACTTCCTGGTATTTGGATCAGAGAAGGGTATCCTTATGGATGAGAACAACAAGAAGAAATTCAAACAGTTCTTTAATCAACAACTAGCTAGAAGGTGTATGTTTAGTTACACAACTAAAGTACCAAAGAAAGTGTTAGCCGGTACTGTAGAAGAAAGACAAAAAGCTAGAGATGCTGCAACTACAGCAGAGGGTAGTTTCCATGATATTATCTATGATGTATTTGAAGAACTAGGTGTATGGCTACCAAACAATGTAGATATCTATATGCATAAAGACGTAGACATCTTATTTGATGAGTATAAAAACTATAATGAACTATTCTCAGATACTATTTCAGACACTCTGCCTATCAGTCAACTAGCTAGGAAACACAAGCAATGGTTAGCTTTAAAACTATCAGGTATCCTAGCTCTAGTAGATAAGAGTGATACGATCTTAGTATCTCATTATGTAGATGCTATCAACGTAGTTGAAAGACTAGCACCAGACTTAGAGTTGTTTGAACTAGAATTAGATAAAGAACCTTACGAAGTACTAGATAGTTACTGTACATCTAGTAGTAAAAAAGGAGAGTTTAGTATTAGTTTACATGAACTAAAAAAGATGAACTTTATCCCTGGAACCAGTGGAGCAGAAAGTAAAATGAGAGAACTATGTGTTCTACTTAATGACTACTCTAAAGAAGGTATCTATAGTATTGAAGGTAGTGTACTCAGTTATGAGAAAACAGTCAGTACGGAAGTGGTAGGGGTATCTTTATTATCTATTGATACAGCCAAATTACAAGAAGCAGTAGAAGCCGGTAAAAACAAAGAAACTATTACAGCACTCAAACAAGCATTAAGTTGGACAGCAGTATATGGATATGATTTCATAGAAAAAGATCCTGACGGCAATCCTCTTAAATTTGCAGACTATAAATATCTACTTGAAGATGATTATGCCTACACTCCATTTAAACTTAAAGATGTATCTGAAGCAATATACGATAAAGATAAACATCTTGATGCAAAAGGAGGAATCAGAGGTAGAGACAACATAGATAGTGGAGCTAAGTTTGTAGTACTAGATGTAGATACTTCTACTATTACAGACAAAGAAGCTCATCTATTGCTGGAAGGTATTAATCACCACATAGCTAGAACTAGTGATCCAGATAATGAATTTAAATTTAGGGTACTAATAGAAATGGATATGATAGTCAAAGTAGATAGTGTTACTTGGAAGCATTTCATCAAATTAGTAGGTACTAGGTTAGGATTAAACATAGATCCTGTAGCTCAAAGTCAGATATTCTATTCCTATAAAGGTAGAAGAGTACTTTCTGAGATGCTAGGAGAGCCTATGCCTGTTAAAGAACTAGTAGTCATGGCATTAGCTGAAAAAGATGCTAAACCTAGTGCTAAGACTACCCCAGTAGCACAACAGAAGACACAACTAGCTAATCCAAAGGTTACATTTAGTTATGCTTTCGATCATCCTACAGAAACAGGTATGAGTAGTGCTTTAATAAGATGTGCTTACCATGCAAAAGACTTAAACGCTACTAAGGAATATGTGTTAGAATTAATGGATAAAATACAGAAGTATGCAGACTTTCCACTAGATGAAGATAGGTATAATTCCACCATTAAAACACAAATAGAACGCTGGTCCTTTTAGGATATAAAAGATAATAACAAAGGTAAATAAAATGAATGCAAGAAAAGATAAAAGATACTACAACTCAATAGTAAGATGTAACATAAGAGACTTACCTGATATATTTAATGTAGATATCTGGATTAAAATATTGTACATAGGTGCAAGTAATTTAGTATTTATAGATCTAGATGGTAATCCCTATAAAATAAACATACCGGTTAGAAGAGGATGGAATGACTTACAAGTAGATGATGAGGTAACAGTAAGAAGAACATTATCATACGGTGCTGGACAAAACAAAGGGATAGTCTATGGTGTACTCAACATACTAAGAGTAAAAACAGCAGAAGAAGATACTACAGATAAAGTAGAACCTAAAAGTAATAAGATACTAAAACATCTACAACAACTAATAGAAGAAGCTAAAATTATAGCTATTACTAAAAGACAAATCATACTAGATTTAATCCCAGATCTAGTTGTAGACAAAGAACTTATTACTGATGATCTAATAGATAATATTGTAGCATACATAGAAGAAGAGTATAAAGAAGTAGAGACTCTTGCATTAGATGAAGAAGAAGAAGTATTCTTCAATAAACTACTAGATAAAAAGATAGCTAGAAAGCTTACAAGTTTTTTAGAACTAGTTGAAAAATAGTAATAAGGAAATCTATAGTGGAACAAAGAGTAGAAACAACTGTACCAGGTACAGTAACTAGAATAGGAGAATTTATTACAAATGAATGGACATATGAAGGTAAAACAATACATGGACATGATGACTT
>JAGGSM010000301.1 GCA_021159105.1 Candidatus Bipolaricaulota bacterium | reverse complement strand
TCGCCCGGCACCGCCCCCCCCGCGGGGCCCCCGCCTCCGCCCCCCCCCGGGGACGGTGAGGGAAGCCGATCTAATCCTGCATGTGGTCGATGCGGCGCGCGACACGCGAATCGAGGACTACCAGGCGGTCATGTCCACCCTCGATCACGAGGTGTTCGCCGGCGACGAGGCGAGGCCGCCGATCGTCGATGTGCTGAACAAGGTTGATCTGATCGAACTGGAAGAAGTCGATGTTCAAGCGTTTCATAGGCCAGTGTTCGTCTCAGCCAAGACCGGAGGGAACATCAACGAGCTCCTGTCGCGCGTGCGCAGCCTCCTTTCCGAGGGTAAGCACAGCGTGTCCCTCATCGTTCCGTACGGCTTGATGCAGGACGTGTATGAGCTTGCGCGCCGCGAACGCGTTCAGGTTCGCGCATACACAGGTGAAGGGATAGAGGTCGAAGCCACCTTGTCTTCTGAGGATCTGGCCATCCTCCTGGCCAAGGGTGGACGGATCAGCCAGGCCCCTTCCGCGAGGGGGAAGCGGCCTTGATCTCCGAGAGCTGTGCTTCTATCCGCTCACGCTCCCCTGTCAGGATCGTAACCGTGCGGCGAAAGATGTTGTGGGCGATGACCTTCGCCCTCTTCCCCTTGTAGTTCACCCACGTTCCGAGCTTCGGCATCTGTGCCAGCTCCGCCTTGTAGGCGTTGTGCTCGTAGGCCAAGCAGCACATCAAGCGGCCGCAGACACCGGTGATCCGCTCAGGAGGGACGAACAGCTCTTGATCGTAGGCGTACTCCATCGGCACCGGTGTCGGATCGTGCAGGAACTGGTGGCAGCACAGGACGCGGCCGCAGCGGCCGATCCCGCCCTTCAGCTTGGCCTCGTCGCGCGCACCCATCTGGCGAAGCTCTATGCGCACCCCGAACCGTCCCGCCAGGTCGCGCAGGAGCGCTCGGAAGTCGATGCGGTGCGGCGCTGTGAAGTAGATACGCAGGTGCGATCTGTCGACCGTGTACTCCGCTGCCACAAGATGCATCGGCAGATCGTGCCTGGTGACCACCTCCCGGGTCGAGGAGAGAACCCGCTCCGCCTCCGCTTGGTTGTGAGAGTAGGCGTCCATGTCGCTTGCCGTCGCCTTGCGCACTAGCTGCTCGAGCTGTTCGCCGATCCCCTCGCCAGCTGCGAGGACGCCCATCACGATCCCCATGTGCAGTCCGTTGTGCTCTACGATGCAGTGGTCGCCGGGGGCGAACGTTCCGGACTGCGCGTGGAAGTACCCGCTGTCATGCTCCAGGTTCAGGACGCGCACGAGGAACACATTTTCTTCAGCCATCATTCACCTCGAATCATTCCAAGAAAGAGGGACAAGAAGATCCCATCGAGATAAGTATAGCGGTCGAGCGCCCGCTGTGCCCGTTGGATGCGCCGACAGGTATCGCTCCACACCTGCGGATCGATGGATGAAAGGAAAGATCCTTGCGCATGTGGATCGTCCTCTTCCCTCACCCCGTCGCGCAACGCAGAAAAGGAGACGTTCAACAGCTGATTGAGCAGGCGCGCTGCCGCTTCGCGACCGGCACGCGATATGGAGATCGCCCCGGCGACTGCAAGCTCCCGCTCGCCACGGATGAGTCGCTTGACGAACAGTGCCGTCGCCTCGCGGCGAACGATCGGATCATCCCCGATGGCGAGGGTGACCAGCTCGCTCGTGGTCGCCTCCCCCGCCACTGCGGTCGCCTCCTTCCGCGCACTCACAAGGTCAACTTGGTGAGAGAGGAAGCTATCGAGCTCTGCCTCGCTCTCCACTACCTCCATCAGATAGCGCGCTTCGTCCTCTTTGTAGCCAGACGCTATCAGGCGCGAGATACTGTGACTTTCGATTGTCGGTTTGACGCGTACCACCTGACTGCGCGACACGATCGTTGACAGTAGATCGCCGGGATTCTCTGCCAGGAACAGGAACACCAGACCGCGGGGAGGCTCCTCCAACACCTTGAGCAGGGCGTTAGCCGCCTCCGGTGTTAGCTGCTCGGCGCGTGGCAGGAGGCAGACCTTCTGACTAGCCTGAGCCGGGGCGAACTGCGCCTGATGGATCACCTCGCGTACCTGAGCGATCCCGATCCGCTCCTTCCCCTCTGGTGCCGACAGCTCTATCAGGTCGGGGTGCCCTCCGCGCAGAACGAGATCGGTCTCCTGAGGAGATCGCGCGAGCAGAAGCGCCGCACGGCGTCGCCCCTCGGCCGCCCTGTCGGTCCCGTGCGGGACGACGAGAAGAGTCGAAGACGCGGATTGTGTGTTGTTATCGGTCATGGTAGAGCGTTGCATTGTGGATAACAGGGTACCACAGGGACAGAACGGGCGCAACGATAGCTGAGAAAGCTATGTAGCAAGACTACAGGGAATCGCCAAGTTGAACCAGCGCAGACAAGCAAGCCATCCCCGCCAACACCCATCGACCGCTCAAAACTCCTTTAGCCAAGCAGCGAATACACGATCGGTGATGCGATATCGCCCGTCCTCTTTGGTGAGGATCATCGCTTCTGTCTGACGGCTCAGGTTGTACGAGATGTTGGCGGGTGAAGTCTCCAACAAGCGAGCAGTTTCCGTGACGCTCATCGGTCCGCCAGACAAGGCTTTCAGAATCGCACGCTGCTGGCCGGTGAACCGCGTCTCCCAGCGCTCCTGAAAGTCGCCCGAAAGCTCTTCAAGAAGCGATGCGAATGCCCTTTCGATATCACGCGTGGTAATCTTCTTCTTGTCATGAATGGTGATCTCACGCTCCAGACTCACGCCGAGCTTCTGAAAGTAGTAAGGGATCCCGCCGACGCGCTCTGTCACTTGAGAAAGCGCAGGGGCCGTGATTTCACACGCATGCACTTCTCGCAGGCGTTCGCGATAGAAGCGATGAACGAATTGATACGGGATCTCCCCCAGGAACAGGCGGCCCACCATCTGATAGAGCGGGCTCTTCCCCTCCTGACCGAATACCTCATGCAGCATGCGCAGGCTGCTTCCGCTGAACAGGTAAACAACACGCTTCTGCGATTCCATCTTCTCCTTGAGGAGCGAGAAGATGTGCTCGCCAAGAGGGACGAGGGCTTGGAACTCGTCTAGGATGATGAGCACATTTTCGTCCTGCTCAGCCGCGAATCTCTCCGGGAAGGCGAGCGCTGATTCCAGTAGAGCCTGCGCATCCACTTCCCGAGTGCGAAACTTAAGCCGAATTGAGCCCATCCCCTCGATACTCCCCCCGATCTCAGCCAATGCATCCCTCATCCCCAATACGGGCTTCTTGAGCAGATCACGCCAAGTGGCGAGAAGCCTCTTTCCTCTTCCGTGGCGCAAGGCGAACGCATGCAATACCGCTTCAACAACACGATCGTGAAATCCCACCGAATCGACCATTCCCAAGCAATTTAAGTAGGAGACGAGCATCTCCTCACTCACTCGCGACTCAACGGCGCGCAAGAGGGAGGTCTTACCGAACCGACGTGGGGCGATGACCACATTGCTCTGCGAGAGTGTGCGTGCATCATGATGGAGATGCTGTAGCTCATCATCACGATCGACGAAGTAAGGAGCTTCAATGAATCCCCCGACCTTGAACGCTGAACTAGCCTTTTGCACGATAATCACCAGTTATAGTGTATACCCGCGATAGTTAAATTTCAAGGCTAAAATCTTCGTGGATAGCAACTATAGTGTTCGGTCACTAAAGATCTATTGGGCACGCAGTTGCTCATCAACCGACGATCAGCACGAAGATTCCGCCTAGGATCACCAGTAGTAACATGTTCCAGACGAAAGCCTCCATGATAAAACCCTTCCAGTCATTCTCCTTTCGCCCTTTCAAGTAGAGGCTCAGGCCGATGAGGTTGGCAAAGGAAGCAACGATTGTTCCCAACCCACCGATGTTTACCCCGTAGAACAGGCTGTGCCAGTCTGCGGTAACGCGCGCAAGGAGCACCGCCGCTGGGACGTTACTGACCAGTTGAGAGATTCCAATCCCCGCCCCGTACACAGCAAGAGGACCAACAAGACCGCTTCCGAGCACACGTGCGAGGGCGCTTCCCAACCCGCCCATCGTGGGGAAGAGAAGGAGGAATGTTCCCAATAACCACCAGTCGAGTCGACGGAATCCATCCCGCAGTGTGATCGCCATGTAGAGGACGAGAAGTCCAGCTGAGATTGATACGGGGACAATATGCAGGACACTGAGGACCAACAATACGAACAGGATTAGCAGAATCGAAGCCTTATTCCAAGAGACACTCGGTTCACTATCTTCTCTCAAAGAGCGGTCAAGCTCCCTTCTTCTAGGCCCCAGCGTCAACATGGAAAGCAGATAGAGGGCAGCAAGGCTGATGAGGACGAACGGATAACTCTGATGAAAGAAGGCTCCAGGTGAAAGGTGGTAGTAGTGATAGATGAACAAATTCTGCGGGTTTCCCCATGGGGTCAGCGCGCTGCCCAGGTTCACCGCGATGATCTCGTAGATCACTATGCGACGCAGGTTCAACCGTACCCGCTGCGCAAGGACGATGGTGAACGGGATGACCGCGAACAGGGCGGCATCGTTGGTGATGAACATTGCCAGCACGAATGCCCCTATCAGCAGTAGCAAGTATAGCTTGCCCAAGCTG
>JAGGSM010000034.1 GCA_021159105.1 Candidatus Bipolaricaulota bacterium | reverse complement strand
GTGACGATATCGAGGCCACGGAAGAAGGCGCGCGAGTCGGCAGAGATGATCTCGCCATCTGTCCTCGTCGCCAGTTCTACAGCAACAGCGCTCTTCCCGACTGCGGTCGGACCGAGGATGACGACGACAGGGCCTTCCCTCAGCAACTAGTCCTCCCCGAGGAGGAGCTCGCGAAAGCGCTTCAGCTCGGTGCGGCGCGAGGGGTGCTTCAGTTTTTCGATCGCCTTGATCTCGATCTGGCGCACGCGCTCGCGGGTGATGTCGAACTTCAGCGATACGTCCTTCAGCGTGCGTGGGTGGTCGTCGTCCAGGCCGTAGCGCAGCTTCAAGATCTCCCTCTCCCTCTCATCGAGCTGGTCAAGAGCGCGGTTCAACTGTTCTTTCAAGAACATGCGGAACGTCTCCTTGGTTGGAGATGGGGAGGACGTGTCTTCGATGAAATCGCACAGGGTATCCTCGTCCTCGTCACCGATCGGCCTCTCCAGCGATGCGGTGTAGGAAGAGACGTTCTCTATCTTCTTTATTCGGTCGATGCTGATTCCCATGAGGTTGGAGAGGTCCTCCAGGGTCGGAGCTGCACCGTGCTGCTGGATGAACTCCCGCTTGATGCGCTTCAGGTCACGCACCGTCTCGATCATGTGTACTGGAACGCGAATCGTGCGCGATTGGTCAGCGATGGCGCGGGTGATCGCCTGCCTGATCCACCAGGTAGCGTACGTGGAGAACTTGAATCCGCGCTTGTAATCGAACTTCTCCACTGCCTTCATCAAACCCATGTTCCCCTCCTGGATCAGGTCGAGGAATGACAGGCCGCGGTTGGTGTAGCGCTTGGCGATGGAGACAACGAGGCGGAGGTTGGAGATCGTCAGCTTATCGCGCGAAGCACGCGCCTGTGCATCGATCTCCTCCAACTCCTGCCCCTTCTTCTGTAGCAGGCTGACGAGGTTCACCCTGCTCTTCTGCTTGGCTAGGCCGAGCGCTACAGCTGCCTCCTTTCCTGCCTCGACGGTCGCCTTCAGTTCTTCTTCCGCCTCCGGCGGGAGTATGCTCACCCCGCCCTTCTTGGGAAGGACAACGCGGCTCAAGCGCTCTGCGGCATCCGCCCCATCACGGATGGCTCGCACCCAGTTTCCTCGCTCCATGGATGTGGCTAGCTCAACCTCTTCCTCTTTTGTGAGCAGCGGGTACTGACCGATCTCCCGCAGGTAGGTCTTCACCGGATCCTCTCTGCGAGCCGATCGCTCTGTGCTGATCAGGTTATGATGGCGGGGCGCTTTGACCGGAACTCTCTCTTGCGATGCCTCGCCATCGATGGGAATCTCGGCTACGACGAGCGGATCATCTTCCACCGCTACTGCATCATCATCGAGAAGATCATCCCCTTCCAGGACTTCATCCTCAGAGTCAAGCACCTCCGTCTCATCGATCAACGCGTCCAGGGGAGCGGCTTCAATCTCCACATCCTTTGCCTCACCTATCGCCTCAGATGACGCGACCGGCTTATCCGCTGTGGAATCTACCTTGCCCTGCTTACCTTTGGCTTGCTGTTTGCTTCTTGCCATCTCTTTTCCTCCTGGACAGCCTCTGGGCTACAAGCGCGCTGTAGGCACGCTGCAGTTCATCGAGGTGGCGCCGATCACCCGATCTCTCAGCATCCGCTAACTCTGTGCGCAGGTTGCGCAGTTTCTTCTCGATCTCTGGAAGTTCAACAAGCCGCTCCAGCGCGTCCTGCAATGCCTTTTCAACGTCATTCCACATGGGTTCAGACAGGGTGAGATAGCTTACCTCGCGCGAGCTCTCCTCATCAAGGAAGCTTGTCATCGCAGATGGGTCCACTTGGCCCCTCGTCTGTGCGATCCGATCCACTATTGGGCGGTAGCGGGGATCGAAGTCCTCAACCGACACGAGCGCAGCGACCCTGTCCCACGGGACGTCCCCCCGCAGAAGGAGCGAGAGGATCACCTGCTGTGGCCCCCAGTGCTCCTCCTCTTCAGCGACGGTCGGTGTTGTTCTCTTTCGCGGCGCGCCGCGGGTCAGCTCCTGCATCAGACCATCGAAGGGAAGACTGAGGAGCTCAGCCAAGCGGGTAGCTATCTCCTGGCGCAAGGGCAGGCTGCGAATCCCATGGTAGAACGCGCGCGCTTCCTCCAAGGCTGCCTCTTTGCCAGCGATGCTCGCCGTATTGTGCCTCTCCTTGAGGGACTCGATGTAGAACAGGTGAAACGGGGCCGCCGCATCGATTAGCTGCAGCATCCGCTCTGCCCCTTCCCTCCTCACCAGGCTGTCGGGATCATCCCCCTCCGGCAGGCGTACGACCCGCACGGAAAGGCCATGGTTCCTCAGGATCTGCATCCCCCGCAGTGATGCCAGCCCGCCGGCCGTGTCCCTGTCGTACGATATGACGACCTCCTTCACGAAGCGCCCGAGGAGGTGGGCCTGCCCTTGGGTGAGCGAAGTGCCCATGCTCCCAATAGCGTTGGTGATCCCCGCCTGATGAAGGGAGATCACATCCGTATACCCTTCGACGAGGACGGCCATTCCCTCCTTCTGCAGTGACTCGCGCGCCCACGAGAGTCCGTATAGGTGGTTTCCCTTGTCGAAAAGGGGCGTCTTGGGCGAGTTCAGGTACTTGGGCTGCCCATCGAAGGTGCGCCCCCCGAAGGCGATGGGTCTCCCAGAGAGGTCGAGGATGGGGAAGATTACCCGGTCACGAAATCTGTCGTAGGTCTTGCCGTCGTCCTTGCTGATCAACAGCCCCAGTTCCACGAGGGGTTTGACCCCGTACTTGGCGGAGAATCTCTTTTGCAAGTGATCCCATCCCGGTATGGCGTAGCCAAGGCCGAACTTCTCCCACGTCTCTTCCGGGTAGCCCCGCCCTATGAGGTACTCCCTCGCGCGCCTCCCGGCGGCGCTGTTCGTCAGATTGTCGGCGAACCATCTGGAGACGGCGATGCTGATCTCATAGAGAAGATCACGCGATCCATCCTGCTTATGGGCCGAGAATGAAAGCCCAGCTTCCGTGGCCAATCTCTCCGCCGCCTCGATAAACGGGATGTTCTCGATCTTCATGAGAAAGCCGATCACGTCCCCACCAGCCCCGCACCCGAAGCAGTGCCACAGCCCCTTCTCCGGACTGACCCAGAAGGATGGCGTGTCGTCCTTGTGGAACGGGCAACGCCCCTTGTAGCTCGACCCGGCCTTGGTGAGGGTGACGTAGCGTGAGATCACGGAGACGATATCGATACGATCCTTGATCTGCTGAACGTCCGCACGCTCCGCCGTCATCCTCTGTTCACCCCCAAGCGCGTGAGGTAGGGGTTTGCCATCTTCTCCCTCCTCAGCGTCGTGCTCGGCCTTTGTCCCGGGTAGGGGTTTGCCATCTTCTCCCTCCTTAGCGTCGTGCTCGGCCCGTGTCCCGGGTAGACGCGGTACTCACCCGGGAGGGCCAGGAGTCTTCTGAGTGAGGCGTTCATCTCGCTCATAGATCCACCGGGAAAATCCGTCCTACCGATCGAGCCGGCGAACAGGAGGTCCCCGACGAACAGTATCCCTTCGCCGATCAGCACGATGCTCCCCGGCGAGTGCCCCGGAGTGTGCATGACGCGCAGGTTCCCCGGGAGCATGTCGCCATCATTGAGGTAGCGATCGAACGGTGGATGATCGGGGTAGAATCGGTCGACAAGCGGAAGATCGGCGGAGTGGATGAGGAGTTTCGCCCCGGATTCCTTAAGCTCCCAGTTGCCCCCAATGTGATCGAAGTGGCCGTGGGTGTTCACCACCAGATCGATCTTGCGATCACTGAGGAACGAAGTCAGGGCGTCACAGCTCTGGGCAGGATCGATGAGCACGTTCGTCCCACCCACATCGACGAGGTAGCAGTTTGTCGCTAGCTCGCCCAGGCAGATCGTTTCCACCCGCATCTTCCCCCTCCTTAAGCCCGCGCTACACTGAGAACAAAGACCTCCTCGCAGCCACCATCCTTCAACGCGTGCGCACACTCCTCGACCGTCGATCCGGTCGTGAATATATCATCTACGAGAAGGACTTTCCCACGAATAGATGTTATCGGGCGAAAGGCAGCGCGCAAGTTGTCCCGCCTCTCCCTCGCCGAGAGGCGCGCCTGCGGCGATGTCTCTCGTACCTTGCTGAGCAGCTTCTGCATCGGGAGATGGACGCGTCGTGCCAGCCCGCGTGCGAGGAGCCTTGCCTGATTGAACCCGCGCTCCCGCAGAGCGCGGCGCCTCATCGGAACGTAGGTGATGACATCGATGTCACGAAACGGCCTTTCCGTAACAAAGAACTCTGCCATGCGCTCCGATAGGAAGCGCGCCACAGCAGGCTCACGCTCGAACTTCAGAGCCCTGATGAGCTCTCCCCATGCCCCATCGTACGGTCCGATGGAGACGGCACGGTCGAACCAGCGCTTCCTCGTTCCACAGGCGCGACACAGATCGAGTGATGGATCCTCGAGCGGCTCCTGGCACTTCGCGCAGCGAGGGCCTGTAAGTCTCGGCAGGCTCGCCATGCAGTCATCGCACAGGACTCTAAGGCGGGATGTTGGCCTTTCGCACAACAGACAACGCGGCGGGAAGAGGACCGCCAATGGACCCTCTCCCACCGCAGATAGTGCGTTTCTAAAGGATCTTCGCCACTCGTACAAGCTGGTT
>JAGGSM010000189.1 GCA_021159105.1 Candidatus Bipolaricaulota bacterium | reverse complement strand
GCTGTATTGAATGTCAAGTCACCTCCTCGGTAGGTGAATGGACTGCTTCACCGCTGTTTTAAACGGCATAAGGAATGGAACTGGTGCTACACGAGAAGCCCAACGTGGCAGACAAGCTGCACACGCTACGAATGCTGCTAGGCCTCGCACAACCGATTTTCCCGTCATACAGCGGGAGCCCTTCTTACAAAACACAAATGCCCCTAACATCATGTCCGCCGCTTCCCGCTTGCCTGCAATAGCAGGCAAGGCTATGCTATAATGCGATAACAAGGTGAAAGGAGACGCGCTATGGCTCTCACGAGGCTGCGGTTTGAGAGATTTACAGCCTCCAAAGAACTAGATGCTGAACTCACTGTGCCAGTGATCAGTCAAGGAGGTGAAGGAAGTGGATGTGATCGTCGCTGGAGCGGATTTCTGCTGCGGCTCGTCGAACGAGTAAACAGTAACCTTTTCGTGATTGAGTAAAAGAGAGTGTGTTGAAGATGATACCGATTGGCGATTTACTAAAGATCGCTGAAGCTAGACTCAAAGATGCAGAAACCCTGTTAGCAAATCAAAGGTATGACGGAGCTATCTACTTGTGTGGGTATGCCGTTGAAATAGCACTTAAAGCACGAATTTGTAGGACGTTAAACTGGTCGGGTTATCCATCTACTAGAAATGAATTCAAAAGCTATTCCAGTTTCAAAACTCATGATTTGAACGTTCTATTGCATCTCAGTGGACGCGAGAGCAATATAAAGCTAAACTTTCTTGCTGAATGGTCAGCGGTTGCCCAATGGGAACCATCTGCTAGGTATCAGCCGGTCGGTACTGCAGGGGATAGTGACGCAAGACTCATGATTTCAGCCACGAAGGTGCTGATGAGAGAAATATGAAAGAGACAGTGCAAAAGCTTGTCAAGGTGGAGAGAGAACTATCTTTGGAGAAAGGTGCTTTTACCCTTTTTGCGTTAGTACTGAGGGAGGACACTCCCGACTTTTGGGACCTGCTTGTTGCCGCACCGTGGATAGAGGTCAACAAAGAGGACGCGATAAAGTACATCGCCACAAAGGTTAAGAAAGCTCTTACTCCACAAGAATTGATGATGTTGTCGCGCATTGTAGTAATTGAGCAGGACAATCCTTTCTTGGAGGCATTACACCAGGCTGCTCAGGTGGAACACGGACTAATGGAAGTTCAGCATAGTATTTTCTTTGGCTTGCCGATTGAACATGCGTACATTATTGCTTCTCAACGCACTGAGAAGGCTACGCAGGCGGCTTCAAACTGATAGCCATAGTGTGTAGTGACTACTACTTAATCTAACCTGTGCGTCATAACGGCGGTCAAACACTGGGCAGCCCCTCCTGTGTAGGCACTGTTATCTGATATTTACGATTGAGCTTTCCCCCTTTGTAGAGTTGCCGCTTGCCCTTACCGAGGCCAACCTGTGTAAGATCCAGGCGGTCGAACCAGACGTGTCTGATGGTCTCCGCGCTCCAGAGGAATAGCCGTTTGACTTTAACCGAGCGACAGTTCACCAGTAACTCCTGGACTACGCGAGGACGAAGGATGGTCAGCCCCTCCATTAGCTGGTACGCTTGCTCGACATCCTCATTTGATTGGGCAAGGCGCATCTGCTCCATGATCGCCTTTTCCGGACTCGACGCGATGATCTCAAACCCGCCGCAGTCCAGCCTGATGGAAGCTTTTTCCGGTATACGCTCAAACAGAGACAGAGAGTGATGTTCCAATCTGGCTTTCCATGGGTGATTTTGAAACCACGCGGGTAATCGCTCCGGACGATCGCTTATCAGGATGATTTTCTCTTGTTGTCCAAGGGGAACAAACTGAGAGAGACCTTGTAACTCCAGAGCAGTACGTGCTCCAACGTGAACGCTCAAGCCGAGTTGAGCCTGCAAAGCGTAGAGCCCTCCCCGCCAGTCAACTTGATCGTCCGGCTGGATGAACGCCCTTGCGCCGAAGCGCTCTAGCCATCCAGATCCTACATGCCAATTTGCCAGTTTACTGGAAACTTTGAGTTGACCAAGCCAGGTCTGGGTCGCAACCGTACCCCTCGGCCATTTTCGAAATACTTGGTTTATCCTACTCGTCTTTTTACCAGCCATACTAGTTGTTCCTGCTTAGATTCAAATCAATGATTAATCTGGTTCGCTTCTATGATCGATTATCTAGTATTACTGGCTGTTTGTCAATAGAAATAAACTATTCCCGCAATGCAACAGCGAGTGAATGCTCCGGGATCCGATGCTATATTGGATATCAAGTCGCCTCCTCGGTAAGAGAGCGGAATGCTTCACCCCTGTTGTAGATAACATGTGCTAGCAACGCTTGAAAAGCGACCCTTTCACGGTTTGGATCTTGACCCACTGCTGTTGCTGGCAGAATGGTGTGCGGGACATGGATGTCAGGCAATGATCTCGTTCAGGCCATCTATCAGCTTGCCCATGTTCTCCGGTGATACCGTATCGATCAAGTCTCCTATTCGCTCAAGCGAGACGGTTCGCACCTGATTGATCTTCACCCATGACCGTTTGGGCAGTTTACACGAGTCGAGTTCAAGCGTCAGTGGAAACCCCGCCCGCTGGAGTCGACTCGTAATTGCCATGGCTATTACAGTGCCGGATCGTTCGTTGAAGACATCGTGGCTGATCACCACAATCGGGCGCTTGCCTCTCTGCTCTCGTCCACGAACTGGGTTAAGATCGGCCCAGCGAATCTCTCCCCTCAGTATTCGGGCCATTCCCGCAGTGCGTCGGATAATCCTTCGTCAGCCAACGCTTGTTCGGCTACTGGGTCCAGTTTGGCGCATTCCTCCGCAAGGCGTGTTCGCTCCAGACGAGCAAGTTTCTCTTGTATGGCCTCTTGAATCGCCCGGCTCCGGCTCGGGAACACCTTATCCTTGACAAGGCGGTCCAGATGCTCCAAAGTTTCCTTCTCCACACTGATTGCAACCTTAGAGAATCGCATTTCAATCACCAGTATCACTGTACGTCATACCGAAATTCGTGTCAAGCCATCGTCGACAGACAGAGTTATTGGGTAAGCAGTATGAAACGTGACTCATCACGGGTTGCTACCACGTGAATATCGGAAGCGTTCCATAGCACCGTGATGAGCCACGTCACCAATCCTGCACACACATATAACGTGCCGGGAAGTTGGGACAGAGCTAGAAGATGATATCCAAGCTGATTCCACCGCCGAGCACGCCGTTCCACGAATCGACCTCAATCAGTATGCGGGCACTATCCGAGAGGTCGAGGTGCAGGCCGCCCCCGAACTGATGGATCACACTCAAAGTATCTCCGCTAAGAGGAAGGATTGGACGATAAACAGCATAAATCGGAAGGAACGCTATGTTGCTGTCCAAGTAGACGGATCCTTCCACTCCCCATCCAAGGAGTCCTGGGCTGTATCCCCCGCCAAGACCAAGGGCGATGGAGAACGTCTCGGGATCCTGCAAGAGCGCTAACTTGATATCTCCAATCGCTCCAAGGAAGCTGGGTGTACCCGATGAGTTGACCATAAGTCCGCTCTGAATTCCAAGATCAACGCTATCTGACAGGCCAACCGCGATGCGCGCCTGTGGTGTAAAAACGAGCGAGGAGTTTTGTCCTGCTACTATATTCACCACTCCCGAGCCAAGCGATATCGCCACCTTTCCCGCCCCCACAGTGCGTGCTGTCTGAAAGATGTTGAAGTAGCAGCCGCTAAGCAGTACAACCACCAATAACAGACCGACCATCGCCAGCGAGCGTAATCTACGCCATGTAACCATCATGCCCCCTTCTACTCCTTGGTTTGTTTCCACTCTGCCAGATTTTCGTGCATTTTGCAAATCAAACGCGCACTTTGTAGCTTGACAGCGCCGGGAAAACGCCGCTAAATAGCTGTCCAAGGGAGGGATAAGGTGCCGAGAAGACTTACAGTACTTGCCTTCTGGTCATTCTCCTGAGCGTTCCGGTGTTGGCACGGACGTCCAAGCTTATCGGCAAAGCCGATGCCTCATTCGATCGCTGGAGCGGAAGTGTTGGCAACGCTTGAAAATCGACCATTTCACGTTTGGTTCTTGACCCAGTGCTGTTGCTGGCACAATCCGAAATGATGGAGACGCCAGCTGATCGCGAGGGGGTCGGGGTCAGACCTTTATTTTTGGTGTTTCCAGGACCAAGGGAAAGTAACTGCGTGCGTCTCGCATCCAAGCATGCGTAGCTCATAAACGTGGCAGACAAGCTGCACACGCTACGAAAGCCAGCAGGGGTGAAAGGCAACAACACCCGCCGTCCAATCGTGCTATAATCATAGACAGGTCGTAGCGTGAGGAGGATGAGAATGAGCATACCTAACACCTACACTGCCAAGTACACAAAGATTAGCTCCGGTTACATGGGACAATTGGTCGAGTGGCCTGAAGTGATCACCGAAGGGCCAACTTTAGAAGAGTGCCGCGATCTGCTCAAGGACGCTCTGCGGGAGATGATCATTGCCTACCGTCAACAACAAAAGGAGATCCCGCCCGGTGGAGCCCTCTTTGAGCAGGTTGCAGTTGAGACGTAGATGTCTGTCAAGCGCCGCGATCTGATTAGGTACCTTGAGCAAAATTAGTTTTCTCTCCTCCGCGAAGGAGGCAAGCACTCCATCTACTCAAATGGGGTAAAGACTGTTCCGGTCAAACGGCACCGTACGCTGGATCGAATAACCGCAAACGAGATATGTAAGCA
>JAGGSM010000288.1 GCA_021159105.1 Candidatus Bipolaricaulota bacterium | reverse complement strand
GCAAAGCTACGGGCCTAAAGGGAGGAAACTATGGTCGCCGAGCCGCCGAAAGTGATGTCCACGTATGTAGCGTTGTATGCAACGTCTGTTCTTATTCAGTTACTCGTTCTCCATACTTCAGAAAACACGCACTCACTCTATTATGATGCGCAAGATTTCAACCAAGCGGCTCTGGATGGGGCTCTTTGTCTGTTTCTCTCCGGGCAACCAAGTTCCTGCCTACAGGGGCAAACAGAAGAAGATCTGGGGGTAATTTCTAACAATCCATCTACACACGAGCGATCACTCCAGAGCCGCCAAGCATACGCCGCCCGCCGGAGGTGTGCATCTCTCCGGTCGGGCAAACCTCGTGCAAACATGAACAGCTACCTCCTTACCCAGTTGCGTCTGTAGACTCTACACCTCCTTGTGCCTCCACAGGCGTGCCACTGCAGGCGAGTCCCAAGCACCGGACTCGCCTGTTTCTTTTTCCCAATATGCTTCCGCTTTGACCTCGCAGAGAATGTAGCATCGTTGACGCTGCAAAGCGGGGTTCAGTCTCGCAGCACTGCACGAGTGACGTGTTAGAAAAACTTTTCTAGTAGATGCATTCTACGTCGCAGGATGTAGTAAGACGCAAATGCCGTTACTAGTATAAACAATCCAAGGTAGAGAAATGAGTACCTGATATCCATAACGCTCTTGAAACCGAGAAACGGTCGGATGACATTGAGAGCATGGGTAGCTGGGTTGACGAGTAGCAATGCGGAGTAGAAAGCGGGCAGGTGCTGGTTGTTGTAGTAGATGGGAGATAGGAGCATGAGGCCCCATGACACGAGTGGAAAGACGCCCTGAGCCTTGAACGGGTTTCTCACCAAGGCTCCCAGAAAGACACCCAACGACACAAAGGCACCAGAAGATATGAGGACGCCAAGGATGGCCAGACCCACGCGCGGCGTTTCCGCCTGCCAGATCGACAGCCCGAGGAGGACAATGATTTGTGGGAGCGCCAGCAGGAGATACGTGATCGCCAGACCAGAGAAGACCTCCCCTGTTGTAACCGGCATGGCGGCATACAGTTCCATCGTCTGTGGCTGGGTAAAATTGCTGATCCGCATCGCGAGAAGGCCGACAAATGATCCAATGAAGGATGACACAATTAAACCAGACAAGAGATAGCTTAGATCAGTTTGTGCCATACCTCCTACGAGCAGGGCTATCAATGCGTAGGAAAGAGGAAGAATAAGAAGGTTGATGATCAGTTGTAATCTGTAGATTCGCAGCCCCTTAAGCTCCATCACGATCTCCACCCAAACCCTGCTTATCCTACTCATGCTTCGCCTCCTGCAGAAGCTGCAAGACCGCTCTCTCAAGCGAAGGCGCCTCCAGATGTAGGTAGTTCAACCCTGTAGAACGCTGCGCATCATTGATGAATTCGATCCCTTGGGGTAGGTCGTTGAACGCAACGTGAAAGACGGGACCTTCCTTCTCGAACGAGATGTTCTTCGTCCTCAACAGCTCTTCCACTCCGGAGGGGACGGCAGGCACAAAGGCAATCTCCACGGGGAGCTTCACCAGCGCTGATATCTCCTGCGGCGTGCCCTCAGCGATAAACCTGCCAGAGGCTATTACGTAGATCCTGTCGCAGAGTGTCCTTACCTCGTTCATGTCGTGGCTCGCAAGCAGGATGCATTTGTTGCTCCGTTCCTTGGCTAACAAGCGGTGGATGCGGGCCCTACTAACAATGTCAATCATGGATGTTGGTTCGTCGAGTATGAGAACGCGCGGGTCCTGGCATATGGCTATTGCCAACAACAAGAGGCGCATAGAACCATGCGAAAGCTGATAACCGGAATGATTCACCAAATGTTCGAGGCCAACCTGCGCCAGCGCTTCCCTTCGCCTTCGAACGAGTTCTCTCCCTCTGACGCCCTTGAAGCGCAACACAAACCCCAAGGTCTCCCCGACCGTCAGCGCTGGGTAGTAGAGAGGCATTTGCGGGACATAGCCCACCATGCCTCGGAGCGTATTCGCCTCTTTCATCGGATCTCGTCCCAGCACGCGCACCTTGCCTTCAGTCGGCCTCAGTAACCCAAGCAGCTGGCGTATCAAGGTAGTCTTACCAGCACCGTTGGGTCCGACAAACCCGACAATCTGACCCTCAAGAGCGGAAAGCGATAGGCAATCATTTGCCTTAAAGCCGTTCGGGTAAACCTTTGTTAATTCTCTAACCTCAATTACTGGTTTCATCGTGACACCGGTAATGCTAAACTGTAAGGAGATGGGTGTCAAATCAAAGAGTTGTCTCATGCAAGATGAGCAAAAGAAACCATGCAAACATGGACGGTCACCTCCTTGTGCCTCCACAGGCGCGCCCCATCGCCGGGACTTACCTGCTTCTTTTCCCTTGTGAGCCATTACTGCTTTGAGCGATCGTTGTGAGCGAGTGAGAGAAGTTTGGAACGCGGAACAGGAAGCGAGGGGAGGATTCCGCGGCACAAAGGACACGAAAGACACGAATAGCACGAAGGGGAAAAGACTTTATCTCTCGCAGAGAACGCCAAGAACGCAAAGGAAACCAGAAAGAGAGAAAAAGCAGAACAAAAATAGCTGTTCTTGGCGATCTTGGCTGACTTGAGTGAGCATAGCGAACGGGCGAGAGGAAAAGCCTTTATCTCACGCAGATAATATCAGAAGGGAAGCGGTAATAAGTGATGTGTGATGAGACAGAACTCCTCAAGCCAATGCTGCAAGCTGAAAGCGGAAAGCTGATACAATCATGACGCGAATGACAGCAACTTGGCGAGAGGACCCCGTTGTATTTGCCGCTAGACTCCCGTCATCCCCTCTAAACATCGTGGGGCCTTCCGTAGGGTCCCTTCTTCATCAACTGCATCAACATCCCCTTTCACGCTACAGGTTGAGGAAATACTTCTCGCTATTGCATGGCTCAAGTGCATGCTGTAGGATAGCTACTCATGAATTCAGGGACATGGCCGCTCATAGTTTCATCGTTGTTGTTCATCCTGACATACGTTGGAATACTCTCGGAGAGGATTCACCGCGCGATCGTCGGCCTGGTCGGCGCAGTTCTGATGATCATCGCCGGCACATGGCTCGGCTTCTACACGGATGTCGAGGCGGTCGAGGCGATCGATTTCAACACCATCACCCTTCTCCTCGGTATGATGCTCATCGTCGGGGTCCTCAAGAAGACTGGCTTGTTCTCATATCTTGCCATCCGCGTGGCTAAGAGGACACAGGGCAGCCCGTGGAAGCTTATGCTCCTCCTCGGGCTGTTCACAAGCGTTGTTTCCATGGTGCTCGACAACGTGACAACGATCATAATCGTGGCTCCCGTAACTCTATCCATCGCAGAGGTGATCGGGATAAGCGCAATTCCCCTACTGCTCGGGGAGGCATTGATGTCGAATATCGGAGGGGTGGCCACGCTCATCGGTGATCCGCCAAACATCCTAATCGGTTCCGCCGCGGGGCTCTCGTTCAATAGCTTCATCGTTCACCTGGCCCCGATAGTTCTCATCGTTTGGGTGGTCGTACAGCTTCTCTTGCTGCTGATCTTCCGCAAGGAACTGCAACAGCCTCCAAGGAACATCTCCCAACTCGCTCAGCTCGACCCAGCAAGGGCGTTGACCGATCCCAAGACAGCCAAGAAGATCCTCATCGTCCTCGGGGGAACCCTCGGTCTCTACTTCATCCATGACCTCCTCCACCTGAACCCGGGGATGGTCGCCCTCCTCGGTGCGTCGGCCGGGCTGGTGTGGATACGCCCGTCTCTCGATGAGATCCTGCAGGAGGTGCACTGGGATATCCTCATCTTCTTCATTTCCCTGTTCGTCATCGTCGGGGGACTGGAAGCAGCCGGGATACTGAAGCTGATAGCCGTTCAGATCGGCGCGTTGACCGAACACGGGATGATCATCGCAGTGCTATCCGTTCTGTGGATCAGCGCAATCATGTCGGCAGTGGTTGACAACATCCCGTTCACCATCGCCATGCTCCCGATCATCGCTGGATTGCAGAGCCAAGGGGTGAACGTGACCCCGCTGTGGTGGGCTCTTGCTCTCGGTGTTGGGTTCGGCGGAAACGGGACCCCGATCGGATCGACCGCCAGCGTAGTCACTGTCTCGATCAGCGAGCGAACGGACAATCCGATCACCTTCCGCATCTGGGCAAGGAGCGGGGCGATAACGTCACTTGCCAGCTGCCTCATCGCAAGCTGCCTCCTCATCCTCGCGCTCAAGCTCGGCCTCATGTAGAATCGAGATCGAGGTGATCCTGTTGCCTAACCCCACAATCATCGATACTCACCAGTTTGGCAGGCTTCGCGCTGGCGCAGCTTACCATCTGCACGGGGAGAAACACGCCCTGATCGAGACGGGAACGTCCCTTTCTGCGCCGCATATCGTGCGGGCACTGCCAAATGTCGAGCTTGACTACATCTTCGTCACCCACGTTCACCTCGATCACGCAGGAGGGGCGGGAGAACTCGCTAGAAGGTATCCGCATGCCACGGTGATCGTGCATCCGCGCGGGGCAAAGCACCTGATCGACCCGACGCGCCTGGTACAGAGCGTCCGACAGGCGACGGGCGAGATGTTCTCCCTGTACGGTGAGGCGATCCCGATCGATGCCGGGCGGGTGCGCGCAGCAAAGGACGGGGAGCGGTTCGACCTGGGGGGCGGGACCGTCATTGAGGCGATCTATTCGCCGGGGCACGCACCTCATCAC
>JAGGSM010000213.1 GCA_021159105.1 Candidatus Bipolaricaulota bacterium | reverse complement strand
ATGTAGTCCATCACCTGGATGTCCTGCGGGCAGGCCTTGGTGCAGGTGTTGCAGGAGACGCAGCGGGCGATCTCCGGGTAGTACTGCAGGAGGACGTTCTCCTTGGGGTTGATCTTCTCGATGTCGTAGCTCGCCCGGGGAGCCGGGGTGAACGGGAGCTGCACCAGGTACATCCCGTCCTGTGCCGTCTCCTGGCAGGCCAGCGCGAACTGCAAGCGGTAGTCCCCTTCGTAGCGATACACGGTTGAACACGCCCCACAGAACCCCGATCTGCAGCCGGCGCCGCGCGTGAACCGATAACCGGCGTACTCCATCGCGTCCATGATCGTCAGACCCGCTGGAACCTCGTAGGTCTTCCCCATCACATGGATGTGGATCATTTCCCTGTCTTTCTTATCACTGGCCATCTCATCCCTCCCCCTTGACCGCCTGAAGCCGCTTTATTTTGGCCTTAAGCGAAGCTGGTATCTTCCCAGCCTCGACGCCGTAGGCAAGCGCCATCAGTTGGGTGAAATAGATAATCGGCATCTCCTCGTAATCGGGGATCGTCCGGACAAGTTCCTTCTGAGTGTCATGCAAATTGAAGTGGCAGAGTGGACAACTGGTGACGATGACATCCGCCCCTGCCCTGCGTGCCGCGCTCATGATGCGGTGCGTTCGCTCCACTACTACATCGCGATGATCGACCACCTGGTACGCCCCGCAGCACTCAACGGAATAGGCGTAATCGATCGGGGTCGCCCACAGCGCCGTCGTCAGATCCTGCAAGACCGTTGGAGCATCAGGATCATCGATCGCGATCTCCTCTGGACGCAGAAGCGTGCACCCGTAGAACGGAGCCACCGACAGGCCCTCGAGTGGGTTTGTAACCCTCTCCTCGATCTTCTCCCAGCCGATACGATCGCGTATGACCTCGAGCAGGTGATGCACGCTCACCTTCCCCTCGTAGTCGACCTCCTTGTTCATGAACGAGTTGATCTTGTCCAATCGCTCCTGGTTCCCGTTCACGAACAGGCTCGTTCGCTTGAGCGTCGCGTAGCACATCGAACAGAGAGCGATAATATCGTCCGAACCCGCCTCCTGAGCGCGCAGCAGGTCACGCACCGGGGCGATCTGATGCATCAGATCGTCGTCAGTGAGGGAGAAGACCGTGCCACAGCAGTTCCAGCGCTCCAGCTCCTCCAAGACGTATCCGAGCGCCTCCATCACCGCCATCCCCGAGATCTCAAAGTCGCTCGCGGTATCTTTCAATGTACATCCTGGGAAGTACGTCAGTTTCTCCATCTTTTTCACCCTGTCTTCTTTCTGAACGAAGCGACAACAGCGATCTGCGGCAGGCGACGGATCTCCCGGTGGCTGAGGCCATCGAGCGACACGTGGTCCATCCTCTTGCGCAGGTAGATCTGGCGCATCGCCTCCATCACCTTGGCGAGATCGACCCCCTTGGGACAGCGCACCTGGCACGTGTAGCAACTGGCGCATATCCACATCGAGTTCGCGCTCATCACCTCGGGATCCTTCACCTGCAGCGCGTGCAGCACCTGATTGGGCAGGAGATCCATCTCTTCAGCCATCGGGCACCCAGCCGAGCACATCCCGCACTGGTAACAGTCGAATACGTTCTCCCCCGACAGCTCCTCGACCTTGTCGACGATCTCGTCCATCGACATCTCGAGGAGATCGAACTCATCCTGAGTACTCTGCTTTGTCTTGGTCACGTTCTCCTCCATTCCTGGGATACCCTTCCATCCGCGTCTCTTCGCACGATGCGAAGCGAGAACGGAGCACTGGGAACGTACGCTGGCTGATAGGAGCCGATCGTGTTTACGATCCGCTCGATCGTGTCATCAGTCACCTCGGGACCACTCTCGGCGATGAGAGAAGAGAGGGCAGCGTTCACGTCCGCTTCCATCAGAGAGTCGGGCGATACGATCTGCGCTTCCTGCACGATTCCCTCAGCATCGAGCAGGTAGCGATGAATCAGCGTCCCTCTCGCCCCCTCGATCGCGCCCACCCCTTCGCCCGGTTCATCGAGGGATGCATGCAGCTCAGAATCTCCAGCCGCCAACCCTGCGAGCGCTGAGGAGAGGAGCTCCGCGGCCTCCACTAGCTCGATGACCATCGCCCAGTTCCCGGCCGCCACGCGGTGGATCGGTGATGTACCGAGCGCATCGAACAGGTGCTTCTGGAGCTCTCTCGCCTGCTCCGTCGATGCTCCGGAAGCGGCGTTCAGCCTGGCCAGTGGCCCAACGCGAAGGGGCGCATCCTCCTTCCATTCCATCATCATCGGGAGGACCTGGCTGGCATCCCCTGTTATGACTTCAGACCCCTTGGGATCGACGATGCGAAGCATTCCATCGCACAGGCTCGCCTCCCCGTCATCGTTCACTGTGGCCAGGCTGTAGGCGGGGACGGATAGCTCTTGCTCTTCAACCCACCGTGCACCCCCAGCCCGGAACCCCTCCTCAGATCTCAGGGCAACCCCCAGCAGGTCTGAGGCGATGTCCCTAGCGCGGGAGAGCTGTTCATCAGCGATCCCCACAGTCACCCCACCGGGAATTCCCCTCTCTGGGGTCAGCCCGCGCCCGCCAAGGATCTCGACGACATCCCTCGCTCTCCTCAGAGCCTGCAGGACATCATGGGCCGCCAGCTCGTCATCCGTCCGGACAAGGCCTGCGATCCCTCCGTCCCCGCTCGAGCGGCTGAAGAACAGCTGCTCCAGGTGGTGGTAGTACACACCAGCATACGCTAGCGCCCTGCGGATCGCGATCGCCCCTTTTGGAGGCGATGCGTTGTAACAGGCATCGAGCGCTCTCACCGCTGCCAGATGCTGCGAGACAGCGCAATGGGCGTCGATCCGCTGCACGTACAGCGGAACATCCTCAGCGAGTCGGCCGCGCATGTACGAAGAGAAGGCCTCCCGCGCCTGCGGCACAGAAACGCTGGCGACAAGCTCACCGCCGTTAACCAGCTCAACCCTATCCAAGTGAGGGAGCAGGCAGATCACATTACTCGCCATCATTCACCCTCCTCTTCAGAAGAGACGCGGCAGCCGAGTACTTATAGGCCGTACCGACGATATCCTGTATCGAATCGAGAACACGATGCTCCTTTTCTCCACTTATATCTCCAGACAACGGGACAAGGGAGGCGAGGGATTGCAGTATCGCCCCGCCCTGATCGAGCACCCCCGCCGTTGGCCCAGCGCATCCAGTGCACGGCCGGTTCGCCTCGAGGCATACAGCCCCGCATCCGCCCCTCGTCACCGGTCCCAGGCAGATGTATCCCTGATCCAGCAGGCAGATATCCGGATCCGGAGGAGCCGCATGAAACCTTCTGATCTCTTCAAGAGGATTGTTCAGGTGCTTGCGGTCGCACTGGGCGCATACTCCTTTTGAACTGGCGAACACGGTCCCCACATCCGGGACATCGTCTGCCAGGAACAGCTCCTTCACCATCCGCTCGACCATCCCCTGTGGAGGGGGACATCCAGGGAGGACGTAGTCCACCTCGATCACCGCCGAGAGAGGCTTGATGAATCCTCCGTTCCTCTCGGCCAGTTCACGCAGCTTCGCTCCGGGGATCACGTTTGTCAGCCCGCATAGGCCACCGAGGTGCGCGCAGGCCCCGTAGGCGACGACCCTCTTCGCCTTGCGTCGAAGCAGCTTCGCCGTGGCGATGGAAGCCTCACCATCGACCGGTCCAGCGAACATGAGGACATCGATCCCCTTGTCATCCAGCTGTGAGATTTCATCCTCTGTCAGATCACCGCTTCTGGTCGCCCAGAAAGCGATGTCAGCGCCATCCAGCATCGTAGCCAGGCTGGGGCTCAGCATCAGCGATTGGCTGCACCCACCGCAGCCACTTCCCGCGTAGAACGCCAGTCTCTTCTTGTTAGGCATTGGACATCACCGGGCTCGGCCCCAAAGCGCGGATATCGGCGGTGAACTTCTCCGCCGCCCGTTGAAAGATCAATCCCTGCGCGCCAGCGATTCCAACCTCGCGGATCCGCTCCGGATTCACCCCGAACTCATTGAGGGCCCGCTTCAACAGGTAGATCCTGTTTGCCCCCTTGAGGTTTCCCCCTTCGTAGCGGCAGTGACCCGGCCGGCAGCCGCCGATGAGGATTCCGTCAGCCCCCTTTTCGAACGCCGTCAGGATCATGTCCGCTGTCACCTCACCGGTGCAGTTGACCTTGATGATGGAGATGTTCGATGGGTAGGGCATGCGACTGACCCCGCACAGATCTGCGGCGGCGTAGGTCGTCCACTTGCACAGAAACGCTATTATCTTTGGTTCAAATGACTTGTTATCGCTCATTTAGCACTTCCCAGCGCGGCAGCGATCATATCCTCGACCTGCTCGTGCCGCTCGTTCTTGACCTCGATCGCCCCTGCCGGGCAGGCCGCAGCGCAGACACCGCACCCTGAACAGAGGATCTCGTTCACCACCGCCACTCCTGACCGCTCCACCTTGATCGCGTCGTACGGACAGACGTTCACACAGATACCACATCCCGAGCAGAGCTCTTCGTCAACGGCGGCCACCTCAGGAGAATGCGAAAGCTCTTCGGCCGCAAGGATCGAGATCGCCTTGGCAGCGGCAGCACTCCCCTGAGCAACAGAATCAGGTATGTCCTTTGGCCCCTGCGCGGTGCCGGCGATGAACACCCCCGCGGTCGTCGTTTCCACGGGTCGCAGCTTGGGATGGGCCTCTTTGAGGAAGCCGTTCTCATCGACATTGAT
>JAGGSM010000231.1 GCA_021159105.1 Candidatus Bipolaricaulota bacterium | reverse complement strand
AAAGACACCTCACGTAGGCTGATTCTAAGAGTAGGCACTGGCAAATGCAACGGCCGCCGGCGCATTGTCTACTCAGCGCCCTTCTGCGTCGTTTTTTCTTCAATCAACGCAAGAAGCTCAGGCAGTGCTCGCCGCATGGCGTCCTCTCCTGCACTGATCCCTTCCGCTGCCTGCGTGTAGTTAATCCCACGAGGCAGGTCAGGATGAATGATCAGATCGGCCGGCCACAGGGTGAGCTTGAGGCGCAGGATCTCCTGCTGGAAGATGGCGACCGCCTGGTTGATCACGCTGTACACACCGGGGAGGGGCCTCTCTTCTTCAGTGTGCTCTCGGAACACATCATCCAGCAGTTCGGTCAGGCTACCGGGTACCCATGTCTGATTTGTGGCTCTCTCCTTGAGGCCCTGTCCCAAACGATCCCACAGGCTGCGCCGATCGGCTGTTGTGGGATAGGGAGCGGGAACGATATCGACCCCAATGACGATGTCCACATCGAAGTTCCGACACAGTCGCACGGGCAACGGTTCCACCAATCCTCCGTCCACCAGCAGATGCCCTTCCCAGCGCACGGGGTGGAAGAGCCCCGGGATCGAGGCGGAAGCGCGGATGGCATCGACAAGTGACCCGTGATCGAGGATCACTGCTTCACCCGTATCGATGTCACACCCCATTGCCGCAAATGGAATCTGAAGCTCTTCGATTTGTGCATCGCCCAGCAGCTCGTGCAGGTACTTGCGCAACTCCCCTCCAGAACTCAAGCCCGCGCGCGGGAAAGTGGGGAGGAAGCTGCGCACTACCTTTGGAAGGTTGGTATTCAGCCACTCTTGTTCGATTCGCTCAATTGGAACGCCGGCCGCGTAGACACCACCGACCATCGCCCCTATGCTCGAACCGGTCACAGCTGAGATGGATATCCCCTCTGCCGCGAGGACCTTCAGTACTCCGGCATGGGCCGATCCTCTCGCCCCTCCCGAGGCGAGCGCCAATCCGATCTTCACACCACCATTACTTGTCATTTTGACCCTCCGTGAGATCCTTTTTCCCGAGCAATCCAATTCCGTGCTGGCCTAGATAGATGATTCCAACAGCAACGATGCATAATGATGATAGCTTCTGCAAGAGGGAGAAGGCGATTGCTCCATCGATCGGCAACCCCATGATGCTAAATATGCCTGCGTAAGCCCCCTCCATGATCCCCACTCCTCCTGGGGTGAGCCAGGAGAAGAGGGAGAATCCCGTGCTCAGAGTGAAGAAGATGAGGAGCTGCTCTATAGAAAGGAACCTCCCGTAGGCAAAGGACAGGAAGACCAGTGGGGCCAACAGGTTCATTCCCACTGAGAGGGTGAATAGCAGCGTAGAGACCAATACGTCCCGGCGATGGCTGACAAACGCCTCGTTGACCTCTCGTTCAACCTGCTGTAACCCATCCCGCACACGTTTGACCCATGCCCACTGCGGAAGGTGACGCAGGATGAAGGTAACTGTTCGCGACGCCCACGTTGCCTTACGGGACATCCCCACAAGGACGATGGCACCCGCCACCAGCCCTGCTCCGGCAACGGCAAGGATCCCTTGTTGGATGACTATAGGGATCGAGCTTCTACCCAAACCGATACTCCCCCCGGCAAGGAGCAGTGTCGCGATGATGATCAAGTAGATGAGCCTCTCGATCAGGATTGTGGCGATTACCTCGTGACTGCGACGCGTAAACCCATCGGAAGCGGCGAATGCTCGCACCGGCTCACCGCCAAGGTGAAACGACGGCGTGAAAAAGGTGACGGCATACGCCCCTGACATCATGGCGAAGGTTTGCGGGAAGGAACGCTTAACCCCGTATGAGCGAAGGAGCGTTCTCCATCCCTCGACCCCAAAGGAAAACCCAACAATGATCGTAGATACAAAGGCAATGATTCCAGCGGTTCTCAGTGCACTGATGCGGGCAAGTACGTCCATCGGACGGGCGATCCACACCATGATGATCATCAAAGCGATCCCGAAAAGGGTAGAGATGATGAATCCGCGGCGCCTTTCCCCCAGGATACTCCTCAGATAGACATCGCTGAGGCTTGCCCAGGCGCGCACCCTGTCCCAGGCTATCCTTGGGTAACGCTTCCCCTGCGCCAATGACGGCCCCATCGGCTACACCTCACCGTTCCGAACGAAGAAGGAGAAGTAGTCAGGCACATTGGAGATTGGGATCTTCCACAGATCCCTATTGATCTTTCGCGCAGATGTACACACGGCCAGGCTCTCCAGAAAGCGGACCTTTCCGGCCCGATGAAGCTTCAAACCCAACTGAATGTCCTCCGAGCGCCGGTAGTAGTGCCCGTCCTTCGGAGATCGGAATCCGCCAGTTTGAAAGAAGACCCCTTTGCGGACAGCAAAGTTTGTCCCAGAGAACTGCGGCAGGCCAAGTGCGGTCGTGCCACGATGATAGCTTGTCACTAGTCTCTCGAGGTACGGTATCAGTCGATTGATACGCGGGTCGGGGGAAGATCCACGCTTGAGATGAAATGGCCCGAATACAGCGCATAGGGTGGGATCCTCCGTGAACGCATGGTGAATTTGGCTTATCCAGTTCGCTGGGACGACGGTATCCGCATCGGTGGAGGCGATGATCTCTCCACGCGCGGCTTCGAAGCCGGCCTGGCGGGCACGCGCAATCCCGCGTTCCCTTTCCTCGATCACGTGGGCTCCGTGCATCCGTGCGATGGAGGCAGTCGCGTCCGTCGATCCATTATCGGCCACAATCACCTCAAAATACGGAAACGACTGTTGATGCATGCTCTCCAAACATTCCCCAATTTCCTCCTCCTCATTGAGCGCCGGGATGACCACACTGATCGGACAGCATCCCTCAACCTCTCTTGTTTTCATTACTTCCTTTGGTACCATCCCGCAACTGCTGGCTGCCCCTTGCCTCCCCAACAGAGCTTGAAGTAGACCTTGGCGTTATGAACGACATACAACACGCCACGTCCTCGCTCAAAGCTACGTGGGGAAACAGCCATTGGAACATCTCGTAAGAACACGATCTTCCCTATCTTGTTCAATTTCAGACCTAAGCGAGTATCCTCTCCCTCTGTTGGATAGCCTGCGGACGTGGAGAATCCTCCCACCGCGTTGAACGCATCCTTTCTGACAGCGAAGTTCGGCCCACAGAACAGGGGCCACCCCACATGGAGATTGATTCCCTGAAACGCGGAGAAGAGCGCATGGCTGATCCTTGCCTTAACCCCACCACGCGTGAAGCGGATCGTTCCAAATGCTCCTATCACCTCGGGATCATGGAAGGGCGCAATCACGCGCTCTATCCAGTGCGCAGATGGAACGGCATCCGCGTCTGTGGATAGGATTATCTCCCCTCGCGCAGCTTCAAACCCCGCCTGTCGTGCACGCCCCACACCCGGTTCTTCAAGGCGTATCACGCGTGCCCCAAACGAGCGCGCCACCTGCTGCGTGCGATCGGTGGATACCGAATCGACCACGATCACTTCAAACTCGCGTGCGCTCTGTTGTTCGCGTAGTGCCGCAAGGCAGCGCGGAAGAGTTGTCTGCTCGTTGTGTGCCGGGATGACCACCGAGACCAGATCTCCCTTTGTCACAGAGGGCTCCTGTTGCGAATTCATTTTGTCAGACACTCCTCTTCTTCCATCCTCTTATCTGTGGCTTGAA
This sequence comes from Candidatus Bipolaricaulota bacterium, assembly GCA_021159105.1. Classification (GTDB taxonomy): domain Bacteria; phylum Bipolaricaulota; class Bipolaricaulia; order UBA7950; family UBA9294; genus M55B144. The sequence continues at coordinate 1,099 of JAGGSM010000231.1, read as the reverse complement.
GCCTCTGCGCTTCATTCCCGGTCAGCGCCCCGTCGAGATACTCCTTCTTCCACACCGGATCAAGAACCGCGGCACAAGCCTCATCGTAGCTGTGCAGCCCCTCGTAGTACTTGGGGTCAGTCAGGGCTTGCGCGGCCTCTTGGTTGATCGGTCTTGCTTTGTGCTCCTTGATCAACGGGAGGAGAAAGTCGATGTGATCGCGATGCGGGCAGGGCATGATCAGGTTCTTCGTCTGAGCCGGCTTGGTCTTATACCCGTAGCTATACTGCCAGTTGCGGATCTCCTTGAAGAAGTCGACCTCCATCAGGTCCATGATCGTCCCACCATTCTTGTAGATCTCATGGATGTTAGCCCCCGCATAGGGGACGAAGACGCACGGCGTGACATCCCCGTTCCAGGTGATGTAGAAGTAGCCAGCCTTTCTCCCAGCAGCGAGGCACCCATGAGTCGCTGTACCTGAATTCCAGAAGTCCATAAGGAAAAGCTTCTTCTCCTCAATCACGTGCCACATCCTCCGTTGCAGGTCAAGGCGCTGCTTCGGCGTCACCATCAAGGACAGGTCGTAGTTTTTACCGATCGGCATGTACTGGAAGATCCAGCCGTACATCGCTCCCTGCTCTTCGAAGTAGAACTTCACCACCTCATCCGAGAGGAGTTCATCACAGTTGTAGCGGGTGGCGGTCATGGAGAGACCGAACGGGACGCCTGCAGCACGAAGGTTCTCGAAGGCATTCATCACCTTGCCAAAGATCCCCTCACCACGGCGATCCTCTGTGGTCTTGACCTTTCCTTCGACTGAGATCGCCGGAGTTATGTTCCCCAGTTCTCCCATTCGCTCGGCGGTCTCCCTGTCGATCTGAGTGCCGTTGGTGTAGACGAGGAAGTAAAGCTCAGGGTGTGCTTCCACCATGTCCAGGAGGCCCTTGCCGTCGCTTCTATACATGAACGGCTCCCCTCCGGAGATGACCACAAAAGACATGCCCCATAGATCCGATGCCTCGTTCAGGATGCGATCGAATGTAGAGAAAGGAAGGATACTTGGAGCCTCTTCCGTGCCGTCGTAACAGCCCTTGCAGTGCAAGTTGCAGGTTCGTGAAGG
>JAGGSM010000093.1 GCA_021159105.1 Candidatus Bipolaricaulota bacterium | reverse complement strand
GAGGAGCGGATTGTCCGAGGCTGGCGGCTCGGTGGCGAACACGTCGAGCGCCGCACCGGCCACCTTCCCGCTCGCGAGCGCGGAGGCAAGCGCGACCTCGTCGATCACGCCGCCGCGGGCGCAATTGAGAATGCGCACTCCGTCCTTCATCTTCTCGATCTCGGGTTTGCCGATCGTCGCCCCCACCTTGGGGTCGAACGGGATGTGAAGCGAGATGAAGTCGCTATCAGCGAGGAGCTGATCGAACGGGACCATCTCCACGATCTCGGGGAGCGGGCTCTTATCTACGAACTTGTCGTAGGCGACGACCTTCATCCCCAGGGCAGTCGCCTTCTTGGCAAGGGACTGGCCGATGCGGCCTATACCCACGATTCCCAGCGTTTTGCCATAGATCTCGATCCCTTTGAGCGCCTTCTTCTCCCACTTCCCGCTCCTAACGGAGACCGTTCCACGAGAGATGTAGCGGGCGAGGGATATGAGATGACCGAGGGCCAGCTCCGCGACCGAGTTGGAGCTCGCTGCCGGGGTGTTGCGCACTTCTATCCCTTTGTTCTTCGCGTATTCAACATCGATGTTGTCGAGGCCGACCCCGGCGCGCACGATCAGTTTAAGGTTCGTTGCCGCATCGATGATCTCAGCGCGCACCTTGGTCGCGCTGCGCACCACGATCGCATCGTAGTTTGCAATCTCCGATTTCAGCTGCTCGACAGAGAGATCCGTCTTTTCATCCACGACCAGGCCGGCATCGCGCATCTGCTCAACGGCGCTCTTTGCCAGTGGGTCGGATGCAAGTACCTTGAATGTCATCTTACCCCCCCTATAGCTCAAGAATCGTATCTATCGCTCGCAACAGGCCCTCGATCTCGTCGGGCTGCGTGTCTCCCATGTGGGCGATGCGGAACGTCTCGTTCTTCAGTGCTCCGTAGCCGTTGGAGATGCGCACGTTGTATTCAGAAGCGAGCCTGTCGATCAGGTTTGGAACATCGACCCCGCGCGTGTTCTTGACGCAGGTGAGCGTCTTTGACCAGTAGCCCTGTTCGGGGTAGATATCGAAGTGCTTCTTCGCCCACGCCTGCACGATATGCGCCATATTCTCGTGCCTGGCAAAGCGATTCTCGATCCCCTCAGCGAGCATCTCGGAGAGTTGAGCGTTCAGGGCGAACATGTGCGGGATCGCTGGCGTGGATGGGGTCTGGTTCTTCTTGTGGTACTTGTAGATGTTGTTCAGATTGAAGTAATAGCTGCGCGGAGGAACCTGAGCCGCTCGTTCAAGCGCCCGCTCGCTCACCGCGGCCACTGCTAGGCCAGCGGGGAGGGCGAACGCCTTCTGCACGCCAGCAAGGACGAAGTCGAGCTTCCAGGCATCGGTATCGATCTTCACTCCCGCCATCCCGCTCACGGCATCGACGAGAAGGAACACATCCGGATAGGAATTCACTACCTCGGCGATCTCCTTCACTGGGTTCATCATCCCGGTGGAGGTCTCGTTCAACACAAGCGTGACGGCATCGTACTTCCCCGTCTTCAACTGCTCGTCCACCATCTCCGGCTTGATCGCCACATCCCAATCGATGGAGAGGGCATCGCAGGGAACACCGTTCCCCACAGTGATCTCGTGCCAGCGCTTGGAGAACGCACCGTTCACCAGGTTGAGGCACCGCTTGGCAACGAGGTTAGTCACCGCTGATTCCATCGCCCCTGTTGAGGAGGATGTGTACAGGAATACGGGGTTCTGAGTGTACAGCAGCTTCTGCAGCTTCGGCTGAATCTGCGCGTACAGATCGGCGAACTCGGGTGCGCGATGGTGAATCTGCGGCGTAGAGAGCTCTTTCAGGATATCGGCGCGGACTTCTGTCGGCCCCGGCGTGAACAATCGTTTATGCATGGTTACCTCCAGATATCGGTAAGGCTGTCAGACTGACTTTACCACCCTAGTTCATGCTTTTCAATCCCCTGAAAGGGTGCTTCCCCGCCCCTTGGGGCGTGCTTCTCACAGAGCCTGTTGATAGACTGCCTATTTGCGGCGGGTATTCAATGCCGGAGAGCGCTTGGTCTGCGCCCCTGGCGTTGCTACAATATGATGGACAAGTACAAGGAGGAAAAATGAGCGCAGGGTTCATTGTCATCTTGGTCGTAGCGTTTGTTCTTGGTTGGGGAGTGTTAGCCTACAACCGCCTCGTGCGGCTGAAGGTGCGCGCCGACGAGTCGTGGCACGACATCGACACGCAGCTCAAACGTAGATGGGATCTGATCCCCAACTTAGTGGAAACCGTGAAGGGGTATGCAAAGCACGAGAGCGGGGTATTCGAGCGAGTAACCCTGGCGCGCGCGAAGGCAATCGACGCCTCTTCACCGCAGCAGCAGGCGGTCGCCGAGGAGGGACTGAAGGGAGCGCTGAAATCGCTGTTCGCTGTTGTTGAGAACTACCCCGAGCTGAAGGCGAACGAGAACTTCATCAAGCTGCAACAGACGATGGAGGAGATTGAGGATTCAGTGCAGCGGGCGCGCATGTACTACAACGCCGTCGTGCGCGATCTGAATACGGCGATCGCCGTCTTTCCGCAGAGCGTGATCGCCAATATGTTCCACTTCAAGGAGCGCGAGTTCTACACGCTACCCGGTGCAGAACAGCGCGAGGCTCCGAAGGTTCAGTTCTAATGCGCAAGATCTCTGTCTCTTTGCTTCTCATACTGTTCATATCGGTCGCCGCTTTCGCGACGCTGCGCATCAGAAGCTTCGACGCTCAGATCTCGCTCGATGACCAAGGGATTCTCCACGTGACTGAGAAACTCGATGTCGACTTTTTCAGCCCGCACCACGGGATCGAGCGCTGGATCCCGGTCTCCTACAGGCGCCCAACAGGGGAGAACATGAGCGTTCCGCTGCGGGTCATCTCAGTAACGCAAGATGGAAGACCGGCGGAGTACATCACCCGCAGGAGCGGGCGTAACCAGTACATCCGCATCGGCGATCCGGAGGTTAAGCTCCTTGCTGACCATACCTACACGATAACCTATACCGTAGAGCGCGCCATCCTCTTCCGAGATGACTACGTTCAGCTCTACTGGAACGTAACAGGAAATGATTGGACGATCCCGATAAACAGCGCCTCGGCAACGATCACCCTACCAGAGTCGGTGAACCCCTCCGATGTAGCGACGACATCATACGTTGGCTACTACGGGAGCAAGACGCGCGGGAATGAGGCAACGATCGATGAGCAAGGGAGATTCGTGTACACAACGGGCCTGCTCGTCCCCGGCGAGGGGCTGTCGATCGATATGTCGATCCCTCGCGACCAGGCGGGGATCGCGGCACCGACGACTTGGCAGCGCATCCTGTGGTTTCTCGGTGCAAACAAGTACGCGGCCCTGCCGCTCTTGACCCTCATCTTCATGTTCCTCCTGTGGCTCAAGGTGGGCAAGGACCCGCGCAAGGCCACGATCGCCCCCAGGTTCGAACCACCAAAGGGGATGCACCCGGGAGAGGCCGGCGTCCTGATCGACGACCGCGCCGATCTGCGCGACATCTCGGCGATGGTCATCGGCTTGGCGGTGAAGGGGTACCTGAAGATTAGGGAGATCGGAGCTGAACAGGCCGGGATCGCGGATAAGATCAAGGGCCTCTTAGGCCACTCCGGACCGCTCGACTACGAGTTCGTCAAGGAGAAGGACGCAGATGCGGACCTATCCAGCGCCGAGACGATCCTGCTAAACGCGATATTCGATTCGGCCCATCCCGACAAGCGCCTCCTCTCCTCGATGGAGAACGAATTCTACAAGACACTGCCCAAGCTGAAATCAACGCTGTACGGCGGCCTGATCGAGAAGGGGTACTACCCCAACAACCCGGAGCGCACGCGCAAGTCTTACGCGAGCGCCGGCATGTTCGGGATCGTATTGGGGATAGCGATCGGCATATGGACCTCTTCCCTCTACCTCGGGTTGGCGGTCGCCATCTCCGGCCTGATCGTCCTCGCATTTTCACCGATCATGCCACGCAAGACGAAGAAGGGAGTACTCGTGCTGCAGGACCTCTTGGGCCTGTCCGAGTACATCCACCGCGCCGAGGTGAAGCAGATGGAGTTCCACGACGCTCCGGAGAAGAACCCGCAGTTGTTCGAGAAGCTCCCCCCCCACGCCCAGGCGGTCCATCTGACCCCGATCTGGGCCCAGCAATTCGAGGGGATGATGAAGGAAGCGCCGGACTGGTACGTGGGATCAACACCCGGTTTTCACCCTGCCCTGTTCTACCTGGGCATGAGCAACCTCTCTTCCGGGATGGAACGCACGTTCGTATCCTCACCACGCACCAGCTCGGGTGGCCGTTCCGCGTGGGGCGGCGGCTCGTCGTTCGGCGGTGGCTTCTCCGGTGGAGGCTTCGGCGGCGGCGGCGGTGGCGGCTGGTAGAGGCCTAGTCCGGCTTCAGGCCGTTCTCCGTCAAGATCCTCCTGGCCCTCTCCACATCCGCTGTATTCACCTGAAACTCGACGAACCTCGCAGAGGCATTGAACAAGTAGATGCCAAGGCGGCGCGAGATCCCTCCCTTTTCGAAGTAGGGGATCTCCGCCTCCTCCAGGATGGATGCGGCAAGTGCAATCTGCCCTCCATCGCCTACCGTAATGACCGTTACTAGTCCATCACCATCTTCATTCTTTCGTTCATCCATGAGATGAGTATATCGCCAACCGATGATTATTGCTCCTGTCAATTGTTACGTTGAGTATCAGATGGCGTCTGCAATCAAAAAGCCTTCACTTGGCTGCGCAATCGCGCTACACTCGCCGCGGGAGATGATAGGAATGAAAAGGTTGTTGGTCGTCGTTGTATGCG
>JAGGSM010000031.1 GCA_021159105.1 Candidatus Bipolaricaulota bacterium | reverse complement strand
GCCAGCCCAAGAGCGGCGATCATCAGAAGGTAGTACACGCCTTTGCTACGCAGCAGTTTCTGAACGGTTTTCTTCATCGCATTTCCTCCGTTATGCAATCCATACTGCAAGCAGTTCGAAGAACTGCCCTCACTTGTGGCAGTAACCCACCCGGGTTGCTCCCTCCTTAGTGCGCGACTTCTAGCAGTAGCTGTCGCTTGCTCCACAACGTTTGTCCTAGTTACCACCTCCTTGCAACCTGCTTTCTGGAATCACTGATGCGCTACGACTTGAGAGCGGCACCAGCATCATCTTAGGATTGCAGAAAGAATAATGGCAGACCAAGCAATACCATCATCAGGAACAAATGTCCCGATATTGCTTGATCTGCCACTTGCGCAGGCATCAACCTCATGCTTCCGGGTCGATGTTACGCCTCTTCCACTCGCTTGCGCGATCCCCCTCATTTCTCCCCTGTAGTTCTTGGCTGGTCGTTTGCCATCCCTTGCCGCATTCTAGAGGTCCGCTCCTCTCCTTTCTTGCTCTTTTACCACTCCTAGCGGGCTTTTTCTTCCTCGTTTTTTATGTTTAACTGTAGTTTGTCTTCTATTCAGTGCTTCATTACCTTAGGAGAACAACAGCCATTATAGCTATACGACTTAAGCTTGTCAATGCGCCTAACCGGTTCTAACCATCTGATGACAGTTGGTGAATTCGGGCCGAAAACGAAACAGCTTGCGGCTTGGAAACAGTGTTTGCGCCAATTTGACTTCCTTTCGAATCCAGAGTAAAGTTACGCCTGGATATTGACAGCGAGGTGCAAGAGTGAAAGAATATGAGATTGTTTATGTATTGCGTCCCGATCTGACTGATGAAGAGCGGACCAAGAAGGTTGAGCGGATTCACAGCCTGATCACCGATAATGGGGGGCAGGTCGACAAGGTCGACGATTGGGGAAAGAGGGTGCTCGCCTACGAGATACAGCACTACCCGGAAGCGTACTACGGGCTCACTCTATTCCAGCTTCCCCCACAAGGGGTCAACAAGATGAGCGAGCGGTTGAACATTGATGAAGAGATCCTCCGCTATCAGATTGTCGCCACCGATAAGTAGGGAGTCGTAGAAAATGTCTGCAAGTCTCAACAAAGTGATAATGATCGGCAATCTGACTTCCGATCCGGAGCTGCAGTACACGTCCAGCGGTACGGCCAGGACCAGGTTCAGCATCGCGATCAACCGGCAGTACAAGGACAAATCCGGACAACTGCAGGAGGATGTGACGTTCGTTCCGGTAGTCGCTTGGGGCTCGCAGGCGGAGAACTGTGCTAACTACCTTAGCAAAGGGCGTTCGGTCGCTGTTGAGGGTAGGCTGCGGATAGACAGCTTCGAAAATCAGGATGGGGAGAAGAAGAAGGTCGTCGAGGTTGTCGCGCAGAATGTTCAATTCCTCGGAGGCGGTCGACAATCCGATAGTGCCGGAACGGTTCCTGTCAAGAATGAACGCCCAGCCAATGGAGATGAGGAGGTTCCTTTCTAAGTTATGTTTTACAAACGAAAGCAAGTGTGTCGAGTCTGTGAACGAGAGATCGTTCTCGACTACAAGAAGCCAGAAGAACTGAAGCAATACATGAACCGCTTGGGAAAGATCCTCCCCAAGCGTGCGACCCGCCTGTGCACCAAGCATCAGCGGCAAGTGGCGCGGGAGATCAATCGAGCACGCAAGCTCGCCCTTCTCCCCTACGTTGGTGAGGCGAAGATGATCACCGATGCGCGGCCGCGCAGAAGGAGATAGCGACCCTGCACGAGGCTCTACGGTTTTATCGCTACGAAAGAATGATCCCTCCCCCAGAAGCGTGGGAGGGATTTTCCTTGAGAAGGAGCGATTGTGAGGATCTGCAAGTTTGTTGCATGCTCTTGGCTTTCTCCCCGCGATAGCAGCTAAAATCAGGGCATGACTGAGATAGCAGCCGTGATTATGCATGCCCCGCTTGGGGACAGTCCTGGTGAGATCCTTGTGGAAAATGCCAGGGAGGCCTCGGCGATCGATCTGGCAACGGTCCTTCACGAAGCAGGGGTCGATAGGATCATCCTCGTTGCGCAGGGGGACGGCCTATCAGGAAGGATTGCGGAATCCGGTGTGCGGGTGGAGACCCAGCGCGGATCACACCCGTTTCACTTTGGTCGCACGCTGCAGGGGATCATAGACAGATACTCTCTCGACGGCCTCCTCTACTTTGGAAGCGGATCGGGAGGCCTCCTCGATATCGATCGCGCGCGAACCCTCTTTCAATTCGCAAAGAGGAATCGAATGAGCGCTGCGTTCAACAACTTCTATAGCTGCGACTACGTCGCTGTGAGCCGCGCCCAGACCCTGTTGTCGATGGACCTGCCGGAGATAGACAACCCGCTCGGCCTCTCCCTCTCCGATCAGGGGATGGACTGCTACTCCCTCCCGCGCGAATTGGAGACACAGTTCGACATAGACACCCCGACCGATGTTCTCCTGCTCGCCGCGAGCGGCCTTGGAGGAGAGGAGATGCGACGGTTCTCCCGGGGCATCGACTACGATGAGCGGAGGATATCCGGTGTCATGTCCCTTCTGCACAGGCGTGACGCGCAGGTGATGATCATCGGCCGCGTGAACCCGATCACCTGGGCGAACTTCGAGCAGGAAGCGGCCTGCCGTACAAGCGTCATAAGCGAAGGCCGGGGGATGAAGAGCTATCCATCGTCCAAAACGACGCTGATCGATCTCGAAAGAGAAAAGGGGACAGGCTACTTTTTTAAGCGACTCGCTCAGGCGTGCGATGGCGCGATCATCGACACGCGTCCCATGCTTGCACAAGGCGGACATCTTCCTCCGGCGAGCGATCGCTTCGCGAGTGATCTTCTCGATTATGCCTCGATCATCGATCCTGTTTGGCGGGAGTTCACCCTCGCTGCATCGCAGGCGGAGATCCCGGTCGTCCTCGGCGGGCACTCGCTTGTGAGCGGCGGGTTGTACCTTCTTTCGCGCGCCGGTTGGAAAGATCACGACCTTCGGCGTAGACTTCACCCCGACACGATCGACTGGCAAAAGGAGCGAACATGAGCGATACGATTAACCTGACCCATCTTTTGAAAAGCGACCCCCAGACAGCGGCATTGATAAGCGCCGAGCAGCGCCGCCAGAGGGAGAAGATCATCCTCATCCCGTCTGAGAGCCTCACCCCGCCCGAGGTGCGCGAGGCGCTCGGTTCCGTCTTCACCAGCGTTTACGCCGAGGGGTACCCGCGACCGGCGATGCGCAAGGCCTCCGTCGATGAGCTGGCTGACCTCGACATACAACTCGCCTCACATCGACGCTACGCTGACTGGCGCTTTTACAAGGGGACGGAGATGGCCGACCTGGTGGAGTCGCTCGCCGGACGCCGCGCGGCGGAGGCGTTCGCCACCCCCGAGTGGCCGGCGGAGAGGATCCACGTCAACGTGCAGCCCCTCTCCGGCGCGGCGGCTAACCTCGCCGTGTACGAGGCGTTCGTCGAGCCCGGGGATACAGTGATGGGGATGGACCTTACGGAAGGCGGCCACTTAACGCACGGCTCGCAGTTCAACATCACGGGCAAGCGCTACAAGATCGTCTCCTACGCCGCCGATCGTAAGACCGGGAAGCTCGACTACGACGCGATGATGGAGCTTGCCCTCAAGCATCGCCCTAAGATGATCATCGGCGGGTTCACCTCCTTCCCCTGGCAGGCCGACTGGCACAAATACAGGGAGATCGCCGATGCGGTCGGAGCGATCCTCCTGGCGGACGTCGCCCACACAGCCGGCCTGATCATCGGCGGTGTCTACCCCAACCCGATCGGGATCGCCGACGTCGTATCGTTCACTACACATAAGACCCTGTGTGGGCCGCGCGGAGCGGTGATCCTCGCCACCGACCCGCAGATCGCCGCCAAGATCGACGCGGCGATCTTCCCGGGAGAGCAGGGCGGGCCGCACGTGAACAAGTTCGCCGCCATCGCCGTGGCCTTGAAGCTCGCTCAAAGTGACGGCTTCAAGGACCTGCAGCGCCGCATCGTGGAGAACGCCGGGTACCTCGCAGATGCATTGACGAACGAAGGGCTGACCCTCGCCTACGGCGGGACGAATACGCACCTCCTCCTCGTAGACCTGAGGAAGATCGAGACGGACACAGGGTTCACCATGATGGGCGAGATCGCCTCGCGCGTCCTGGATATGGTTGGTATCGTGTGCAACAAGAACACCATTCCCGGCGATCACAGCGCCGCCGATGCGCACGGGATCCGCCTGGGGACGCCGTGGGCGACGCAGAGAGGGATGGGAAAGGAGGAGATGGAGATCCTCGCTTCGATCATCGCCAAGGTCCTGCGAGCGATCCGCCCCTTCTCCTACCTCGGTCTGACGGGCGACCTGTCGCGCGGCAAGCTCCCGCTCTCCGTGCTTGAGGAAGCGAAGGCGGAAGTGCGGGCGCTGATCGCCCGCGTCGATCCGGAAGTATCCGTCCCGATTGCGTCGGATAACGGCGGCGATCGTACGATCCTGCGCGTGCGTGGGGGACGCGGCCGAGCGCTGCTACACGAGGCGACGACCTCCGACATCCTCTCTCTACCAGAGGGGGAGAAACGCGAGGCGCTCCTGTTCGACAAGTACGGAACGCTCATATCCCCGGTCGTTGTGGCGCGGACCGGAGAGGAGGAGTACCTCGTCATCGCTCCGCGCGAGCGCGGGGGTGCGGTGGAAGGATGGCTATCAGGGCTAGCCGATGGCTACACCCTGTTCGATGAGGACCTGTTCCTCAAGGTGGAGGGCCCGGCGCTGATCGAGGAGATCGTGGAGGAAGAGGTGGCGGG
>JAGGSM010000055.1 GCA_021159105.1 Candidatus Bipolaricaulota bacterium | reverse complement strand
TTACCTCTTCTTGGAAAGCAGTGTCTGTAACAAACGTTACATTCAACACCAATGCTCGGACTCACGCACGAATCTACAAGTAGCGGTGCTCTTACGAACATTGGGAAAGAGTGCAGCAACGTCGAACCTGCCCGTCCAGCCCCCTCAAGCAGGCAAGCTGCGATGTCAGCGAAGCGGACCCTACGGTCTTCGTACGAGAGCACTTCCCCGTTCCGCACTCCGAGTTCATCTAACGTTCGACTCTCCCGGTCCCACGTCACTGCCTCTGGGCATGCTTTAGGATATCATGAGTGCCGATATTTCTAAGAAGAACTGCATTGCCATCACGTTGAAATGTAATCCGGTAGTCCTTGGTTACGCTCATCTCCCAAATGTCCGGTGTTCCTACCATCTTCTTCACCCGCAGAGAAGGATGGTGAGGGTCGTTCTCATAAAGATCAAGCTTCTCTAACGCCCGCTGCCTAATGCCTGCCGGGAGCGTAAGAAACGACTTGTCGAAAGTTCGCGTCGTTCTAAACTCTATGGCCCCTTTATTCAAGATGCTCCCGCAGCTTGTTTACCCCGTTCAGCGAGGGCGAGACGCGTCCGGCCGCTATGTCAGCATCTGCCTGTCGCTCTTTCTCTTGCCACTCCTTGGACCAAAACCATGATTGTGTTGGATCGACAAGCTTGCGTGGCTGGATGAGGATTCCATCCTCTCTGCTTTCGACTAGCAGTATATCTCCCTTCTTTAGATCAAACATCTCGCGCAACTTCTTTGGGATAGTGATTTGGCCATTCTGCCTTACTCGCACCGTTCTCAGGGACATTATCTCTCCTTTTCACATTTTCGTATTCTACGAAAATCGTACTGCTATTGCCTGGCAAAATCAATTCACGCCGTCTTGCAAGAGACAAGAGGCTGCCGTCGCTCAAGGCTATCAGATACGATTCACCACCAAGGCCACGAAGAACGTGAAGGAAGAAACGCATGGAAACCCTCTGCCTCTTTGCGCAAGAATGCCTTTTCCATTCCGCGCTCCGCATTCCGCGTTCCACGTTTCGCTTTTCCCCATTTCCCTCGCAACAATGGAGGACCCATCCTATACTTAGAGTCGCTATGGCGAAGTCCACCCCGATGATGGAGCAGTACCTGAGGTTGAAGGCAGCGCATCCCGATGCGATCCTCTTCTTCCATCTTGGTGATTTCTACGAGGCGTTCTTCGATGATGCCAAGATCCTATCAAGCGAGCTCGATGTCGTTCTAACCTCGCGCAATGGAAACCCGATGGCTGGCGTTCCCATCCGCCGGGGTGAGGCCTACATGAATAGGCTGTTGAAGCGAGGCCACAAAGTGGCAATCTGCAAGCAGATGGAGGATCCGCGCAAGGCGACAGGGCTTGTGAGGCGCGAGGTGGTACGCGTCCTTACCCCAGGCACAGCGATCGATGAGGGAACGCTCGTGGCGGGAGAGAACAACTACCTGTGCGCTCTCTGCCCCGGGGAGGATCGCTACGGACTGGCAACTCTCGATCTATCCACTGGCGAGTTCACCAGTACCGATTCCGCAGATCTCACTGAGCTAGCCGACGAGATAAGCCGCCTCGCGCCGAGCGAACTCCTTCTCCCTGAAGGAGCCTCACAACCAGTGAAGGAAGCGCTCCCCTCTGTACTCGTCACCCCCTTCCCGCCAGAGGCATTCAACGCCTCATCCATCGATGGTGCAGGCCTGGGCTTGAGCGAGGAGGGGCTGCGGGCAGCGGGAGCAATCCTCAGCTATGTGGGAGAGACGCAGAAACGAGCGGTGGAGCACATCAGAGAGCTGGAAGCGTACTCGCTGCGCGAGAGAATGGATCTGGACCCATTCACGGTCAGCAGCCTGGAGCTGGTGAAACCCCTGCGCGAGGGGCAAGAACGGGGGACGCTGTTGCATGTGTTGGATCGAACAGTGACGAGCATGGGCCGTCGCCGCCTGCGGCGAGCGATCCTTTCTCCCCTCACCGATCGAGGGAAGATCGAGGCGCGACTGGAAGCGGTCGAAGCCCTCACGCAGGACGACATGTTGATTGATGAGCTGCAGACCCTGATCAAGGATGTGCACGATCTGGAGCGATTGATCGGAAAGCTAGGGACATCCCGCATGCGGCCGATCGATCTCCTCCTGCTGCAGAAGACGCTAGCGCAGGTGCCCCTCATCGCGCAGAAGCTGACCGAGAGCAAGGGGAGTTCAGAATTGTTAGAGGCCATTAAGGAGGCTCTTGGAAGCGATAAGGTCGAGCCGTTGTGTAAGGGCTTTGGAAACATGCTCGTCGAGCAGCCGCCTGTAGATGCCCGTGACGGCGGCCTGATCCGCGTCGGATACGATGAGCAGCTCGACAGGCTGCACAATGAAGAGAGGGCACTGCGCGCCCAGATAGCTGCCCTGGAGAGCACGGAGCGCGAACGCACGGGGATCCCCTCGCTCAAGGTTGGTTACAATCGCGTGTTCGGCTACTACATCGAAGTGACGAAGACGCACCTTGATAAGGTCCCGCCGGAGTACGCGCGCAGGCAGACGCTCACAAGCGCCGAACGCTTTGTAACCGATGAGCTGAAGGGATATGAACAGCGCATCTCGCTTGTGAAGGAACGCGCCCTTTCCCTGGAGATTGAGCTGTTCGAGCGCGCGCTTGAGAGTCTCGCCTCGGAGATTACCCTGTTGCAGTCGATCGCAGATGCGCTCTCCAAGCTTGACTTCTTCCTGTCCCTGGCGAGCAAGCGTCGCCCGCCACAACGGCTACACGCGCCCGCGTTTCACAGACAAGCATAAGATTGACATACACGGCGGGCGCCACCCGGTGGTCGAACAGGTCGAGGAGTTCGTCCCCAACAACCTTACCCTGGATGAGGGGAAGGACCTCGTCATCCTCACCGGACCAAACATGGCTGGAAAGTCGGTCTATCTAAGGCAGAACGCACTGATCGCGCTGATGGCCCAGATCGGCTCGTTCGTTCCAGCAACAGCGGCGACGCTACCCATCATCGATCGCATCTTCGCCCGCGTGGGTGCAAGCGACATGCTCATCTCCGGCATCAGCACGTTCATGATGGAGATGCTGGAGGTGGCAACAATCCTCAAACGGGCCACCCGGCGCAGCCTGATCATCCTCGATGAGATGGGGCGAGGGACGAACACGTTCGATGGCGTATCGATCGCCTGGGCAGTCGCCCGCGAGTTAGCGACGCACGTTGGGGCGAAGACCCTGTTTGCCACACACTACCAGGAGCTGACGCGCCTGGCTGCCGAGGTTCCTTCGATAGTGAACCAACACGTGGCGGTGAAGGAGATGGGGAAGAACGTGGTCTTCCTCCATCGCGTTGAACCAGGAGTGGCCGCTGGGAGCTACGGCGTTCACGTCGCCCGCCTAGCTTCACGTCGCCCGCCTAGCCGGTCTGCCCGATCGTGTCACCGAGACGGCCGATCACATCTTGAGCGAGCTATTGGAGGAGGCGCCACTGTCGAGGCTGGGAAGATCCGATCCACGAGCGGAGAGGATACCGCTCTTTGGAAGCGAGGATCATCCGGTGGTGAAAGCGCTACGAAACGTCGATATCAACAGCATTACCCCGCTGGAGGCGCTGCAGTTGCTGGCTCATCTTGTAGAACAGCTGTAGGAGAGCGCGACGCATACGCGGAATCTGCGTCGCAATAAGCGCCCAATGATGACTCGTGTTGTCTAACCCATCTCAGCCTGCTAGAATAGTAGAGACAACTGTTTACCAAGGAGGTTTGTTGATGGAAAAGAAGTTCGCTGTTTTCGGGGTATTGGTGTTACTGTTGGCCACGACTGCTGCACTGGCAGGGGGCGTGGATACTGCGTTCTACCCGGCCGGGGACTATACGGTCGCAGTGTTGACCAACACGACCGGCGCGGCAGTGACCGGGCTGCACGTCGAGTTCGACAAAGAGGTGACGATCACCAACAAGATCGAGATTGGGGGATACCTGCCAGCGACGGGGGCATTGACGGGGACAACGTTTGACTTCGCCGGTGGAAGCCTAGTAGCAGCAGGCGGCGTGGAACTGGATTGGCAGCCAGCCGACGCCAAGCCCGTCCTCATCTCGTGGCTATCTGACGGCAAGCCCGTGGGAATGCCATATTTCACTTCACTGGACGTATTTGGGATGCTGCTCGGAAAGGGGATCGTCGCCATGCGCGAAGCAAACCCTGATCAACTGAACGCTCTGTTCACGAAGTTCTTCGCTGACAACAAGGACTACTTCGATCAGGTCTCGCAGTCGATGGGAATGCCCCTCGAACAGTCATTGATGCCGATCATCATGGCCGCACCGGCAGAAGGAATCGCCAACTTCTTCAGCACTCTGGTTGGAATGCTTGGCGCAACTTCACTGGATGACGTACTGCACGGGGATGTTGACTTCTCCGCGCTGTTGGCGTTGCTTGCACAGTAGAAAAATCGGGGGGGGCGCAAGCCTCCCCCGCATAACTCGGGCTAGGAGAGTCCTGCTATTTGCGGGGATGTCCGTCGTGCCGTCTCTCGCCGTGCTCGCACAGGGGGCAGAGAGCGCAAAGAACATATCCGCTCAAGAGATCGTCGACCAGATACTCGCATTCATCTACAGCCTGGGGCACCTGATCGGGCAGGGAGTGGTCAAGCTTGTGGTGGCGATCCTCCCTTCGATGCAGTTTCCAAGCGATCTCGTAGATCCGATCGGCCTGCTTGCCATCCTAACGATCTTCATGGCCGTGGCAGCAGTAGCAAAGAAACTGGCATGGATCGTAGTGATCGTCGGATGGGCACTGATTCTGGTTCGGCTCATATTGGTGATAGTGCAGAACTACGTGTAGAAAAGAGCGCGCAGCCGTCAGAAATCAGTGTTC
>JAGGSM010000185.1 GCA_021159105.1 Candidatus Bipolaricaulota bacterium | reverse complement strand
TCCCGATGTTCGCGGTGAACGACGCCAGGATGAAGTACCTGTTCGACAATCGCTACGGGACGGGGCAATCCGTGTGGGACGGGATCATGCGATCGACCAATCTGCTCGTCGCGGGGAAGAAGGTGCTCGTCGCCGGTTACGGCTGGTGTGGACGGGGGATCGCCATGCGCGCCAGTGGCCTGGGAGCGCGCGTCCTCGTGTGCGAAGTCGATCCGGTGCGCGCGGTGGAGGCGGTGATGGACGGATTCTCCGTCGGGAGGATGGAGGAGATGATCGCGCAGGCCGACTTCCTCGTCACCTCGACCGGATGCTGTGATGTAGTTACAGAAGGGGCGCTCGCGCAGGCCAAGGATGGACTGGTCATGGCAAACGCCGGCCACTTCGACGTGGAGATCGACAAGGGAGCATTGGCGCGTCTTGCGGTCAGGCAAGAGAGAGTGCGCGACGGGATAGAGCGGTTCATCCTCGCCGATGACCGCTCGATCTACCTGCTCGGGGAGGGGAGGCTGGTGAACCTCGTCCTCGGGGACGGCCACCCGGTGGAGATCATGGACATCTCCTTCGCCCTGCAGGCGCTCACGCTGCGACACATCGTAGAGAGCGAGCCGCTCCCTCCCGCGCTTTACCCCGTTCCACGCGGGATCGACGATAGGGTAGCGCGGATGAAGCTCTCCGCCCTGGGGGTAACGATCGATGCCCTGACAAAGGAACAGGAGGGATACCTCGGCCTATCCCGCGCTTGAGGAGCTGCCCGTATCAGAACAGAAACAGCAGGGCAACCCCAACTAGCGCAAGTACTGTCCCGTAGACGGCGCGCCGCCGAATCTGCTCCTTGAACACGATGGCGGAGAGGGGGAGGAGGAACGCGGGGGTGAGGGACATCAGTGTCGAGGCAACTCCCACTTGAGCGTTACCAAGAGCGACGAGGGAGAGGGTAACTCCGAGGAAGGGACCGCTGAACGCCCCTCCGATCATCATCAAGGACGCGCGGCCACTGAACAGGGCGGCGATCGTCTCGCGAACCTGTCCTCTGATCGTCGCCCACAGCCAGACGGCGACCGTGGCCGCCAGAATCTGCATCAGGTTCGTCGAGAGGACAGAGAACCCTCCCCCCAGACCCTTCTTGGACAGGATGTAACGCAGTGACTGAGCGAGCGCCGAGCCCAGCGCGAAGAGCATGCCGAGAAGGTAGCTCCTCGCCACGCGCGGTGCCTGTTCATCGCGCTTCTGCCACAGGACGAGGAAGATACCACCCAACGTGACAACGATGGCGCCGATCTGCACCGGGCTCAGTCTCTCAGAGAAGATCCCCCAGGCAAGGAAGGAGCTGATGACCGGGACGAGAGCCATCATCAAGGATGAGCGATGGGCTCCCAGGTGGTACAGGGCACGGAAGAGGAGCGCATCGGAGATCGCAAATCCGATGACCCCAGACAGGGTCAGCCATCCCCAGCGAGCCGCCTCAGCGTGCAGCGGGATCGGCGTGTGATGCACGACCAGGTGAGCGCTGACAAGGAGCAGGAGAGCGACAGACAGACGGAGGCGATTGAGTGCCTGTGGGCCCATCTTCCGTACGGCCAGCGTGAAGAACACGTAGGTAAAGGACCAGCAAAGAGCGGTCCCCAGCGCAGCAAGCTCACCGTAGTATGGCATACGTTCTTCCTCGTCCGCGCCGATGAAAGGGCTATCCCAGCTCGGATATGGTTGAGTTTGAGGGAGGAGGACGGAGATAGCAAGGGGCCCTTTTCCCTCGGATCGATGGGGCTCCTTCCCTAGCACCCCGCAGGAAGGTACAATACCCACCAGATGATATCATCCGCCGCTGAGCACCGCGGAAAGAGAGGCCCGCGCTCAACAGGCACGAAGACCAACCTAAAGGGGTGAATGAGTTGAAAAGAGAGTCGATGCTAATGAGGGCGCTGGGGTTGTCGATCGTCATGGTCGTGTTGATCATCGCACTCGGGGTCGGGGGAGCGCAGCAGACGAGCCCCGATCTCTTCTCCC
Organism: Candidatus Bipolaricaulota bacterium; assembly: GCA_021159105.1. Classification (GTDB taxonomy): domain Bacteria; phylum Bipolaricaulota; class Bipolaricaulia; order UBA7950; family UBA9294; genus M55B144. The sequence goes on along the minus strand of JAGGSM010000185.1, from coordinate 2,864 downwards.
CGCTTTCACAGGTCTATCAGACGATAAGGAACTACTTCTATCAGCCGGAGCGGCTCGACGATCAGAAGGCACTGTACGGAGCGCTGAAGGGGTTGGTGCAGGAGCTGGATGATCCCTACAGCGAGTTCTTCGACCCCGATGACCTGAAGAACTTCGAGAGCAGCCTGGAGGGGGAGTTCAGCGGGGTGGGGATCGAAATCTCGATCAAGGACAAGGTCCTCACCGTGATCGCCCCGCTCTCGGGGACTCCGGCTGAGGCGGCGGGGGTACAGGCGGGAGACAAGATCCTGAAGATCGACGGCGAGTCCACGGAGGGGATCACCCTCTCCGAGGCGGCGATGAAGATCCGCGGAGAGATCGGGACGACCGTCACGCTGAGCGTCCTGCACAAGGATGGAACACAGGAGGACATACCGATCGTGCGCGACAAGATCACCGTCGTCTCCCTCACCAGCAAGCTCGTCGATGACGGCAGGATCGGCTACATCCACCTATCCCGCTTCGACAGCAAGGTGACGCTGGAGCTTGACAAGGCGCTCAACGACTTCGATCTCGACAAGCTCGATGGGATAATCCTCGACATGAGAAACAACCCTGGGGGGCTATTGTCCGCCGCTATCTCCGTCTCCAGCCGCTTCGTGGACAAGGGAGTGATTGTGTCGACGAAGAGCCGCATCTCAGGGGATCAGAACTACTACTCGAGCGGGAACAGGATCCCCGACCTTCCGCTGGCGATCCTTATCAACGGTGGCACAGCAAGCGCAGCGGAGATCACGGCAGGAGCGATTCGCGACCATAACATGGGGATCCTCATCGGCGAGCAATCGTTCGGCAAGGGCGTGATCCAACAGCTGTTCAACTACGGCGACGGCTCCGCCCTCAAACTGACCATCGGTGAGTACAGGACCCCCAACGGCTTCGCCGTGCAGGGCGTGGGGCTGACCCCGGATGTCGCTGTGGAGGAGGATGGCGACCCGATCGATATCGCCACCGCCTGGATCGAGGAGCACGCGGGGACGCTGATGCCGATCTCCATCGGTGATGGAAGCTGAACCTCGCAATAGCTGAGCGAGAAGGTACGGGGAGCGACGGATGACCTACGATGTCGTCGTGGTCGGTGGCGGGCCGATCGGAGCAGTGGCCGCCCGCGTCGCCGCGGAGAACGGCGCGCGCACGCTGCTCGTCGAGAAGGGGGACGGGTCAGGCGAACCGGCGCGCTGTGCCGGGCTCGTCAGCCCGCGCGTCCTACCAACCCTCGGCGCATCGGATGACAGCATCATCCGCGAGATCCGCGGCGTGCTCATCCACTCCCCCTCAGGCCGGGAACTGTCCCTTCGCTCAGAGGAGGTCAAGGCGTTCGTCCTCGACAGGCCAGCTCTCGACAGGGAACTGTTGGCGCTCGCCCGGGGTGCGGGGGTTGAGGTGCTCCTGCGGGCCCGCCTCACATCCGCTCACCCAGGATCGATAACCCTCATGCTCGGTGAAGCTGAGGAAGAAGTGCGCACAGGCGTGATAATCGGGGCCGATGGGCCGGCGAGTGTCGTCGCCTCCTCATTCTCCCTTCCATCTCCAGAAGAGGTGCTGATGGCGAGCCAAGCGACTGTGGAAGGGAATGCTCGCAGGGAAGATGAGGTCGACATTTACTTCGGGAGATCGGTCGCCCCGACGTTCTTCGCCTGGGCGATCCCTGCGCAGGAGGGCAAGATGCGTGTCGGGTTGGCTGCTCCGGTCGGCACGAACACTGATCGACTCCTCTCTAACTTCCTGCTCGAGCAGAAGCTAGGAAGTGAGGTCGATCGCGTGCATGGACTGATCCCCGTCTCCCTTGTCCACAACTCGATCGCCGATGGAGCCCTGCTCGTGGGGGACGCGGCAGGACAGGTGAAGCCATCCTCAGGGGGAGGCCTGGGCAGGACAGGTGAAGCCAGCCTGAGGGGGAGGCCTGGACACAGGGGGTGTGTGCGCGCGCATCGCCGGGAGGGTCGCCGCTGAGGCCGCGCTTGCGGGAAGGACGAAGAAGACTGATCTAGCCCCGTATGAGAAGCTGTTCATGCGGAAGATCGGAGGGGAGATCGGCTTCGCCAGAGCGGCGCGGAGCCTGCTGCGCGATGTCGATGATGCGGGGATCGATGCCCTGCTGGCGGGGATCGATCGACCGCAGGTGAGGGAGCTGATCTCCAGCTACGGGGACATAGACTATCCGAGTCGCATCGCCCACGCCCTCGCCTCGCGCAGGGACCTGTGGGCGACCCTCCGTCCGCTCATCCCGATCCTGGGAGGGGCGAGTGGGCTCAGCGAGATGGCACACATGATCCTTGCCGGCCACGACGGCGGACACGTATAATCGGCGAACATGAGCAAGAAACGAAGATCGAAGAGACAGAAGCTAGCGCAAGCCAGGCGCTTTCATGTGCCATACGATCGGATCATGGTCTACCTGATCGCGGCGTTCGTCTTCTCCCTGCCGCTCTTCATCTGGCCAACGATCACCGAGTATGGCTACGCCAAGACGATCTTCGCCATCGTCGGCGTATCGCTCCTCCTCATTCTGTGGGCTGTTTCATCGCTAGTGAAAGGCGAGTGGAAGATCCGCATCCCTTGGCTAACCTATCCGGTCCTCGGGCTGATCCTGGTCTCCCTGCTATCGCTCGCAAACGCTACGAACGGGCGCGTGGTCCTGCAGAGCTTGGCCCTTGTCGTCGTCTTCTCCCTGTTCTACCTTGTTACGGTGAACTTCGTTAGGAGGAAGGAGGACGTCAATCTCATCCTGTACTCGCTCCTTGCCTCAGCCTTTCTCGCCTCACTGTACGGCCTGCTGCAGTACCTGGGAGTGATGCGCGGCGCACAGGGAGGGCACGGACTAA
>JAGGSM010000085.1 GCA_021159105.1 Candidatus Bipolaricaulota bacterium | reverse complement strand
GTACTGAGGCGCTCAAGATCGTGCTTGCCGGCCGTGAAGTCTCCCAAGAGGAGGCCCAACAACTCGCATCGCGCAAGGACGCCTACTACCGTGAGATGATCAGCACAATCGGTCCCAGTGATCTCCTTCCAGGAGTGCGTGTGCTTCTCGAGGATCTTGAGGAGAGAGGGATAGGAATCGCTGTGGCTACCGTATCCCGTAACTCTAGGGCGGTCCTTTCTCGTCTGGGAATTTTGAATGAGTTAGATGTTCTCGCAGATGGTAATAGTGGTGCGAGGAGCAAACCCGCTCCTGATCTCTTCCTCTATGCCGCCGCACAGCTTGGCATCCCTCCATCTGAGTGCCTGGTCATCGAGGACGCCTCCGCCGGTATCGAAGGAGCGAAGGCGGGCGGTATGTGGGCGGTCGCCCTCGGCCCGAAGGAGCGGTTCTATAACGTGCGCCCCGACCTCATCCTCCCGTCTCTTGAAGGAACTTCCTACGACGGCCTTCTCCACGAACTGAAGGAAGCACGGGACAAGGCAGAACCATGGTTGATCGAGGAGACGGAATTTGATCGAACCAGGCAGAATCAATCTGAAACGGTCTTCACCGTGGGGAATGGATACCTCAGCACACGGGGGAGCCTGGAAGAGCGATACCCTGAAGATCTTCCCGCTACTCTGTTAATCGGGCTCTACGATGAGATTTCCATCTTCCATACGGAACTCGCAAACGCCCCCGATTGGACCTGCGCTCACCTTCTTGTCGATGGAGAACCTTTCTCTCTTTCCCAAGGAAAGCTCCTCCTGCATGAACGAACTCTGGATTTGCGCGACGGGATCTTGAGGCGGCATGTGCAATGGCAAAGCCCACACGGAGAGACCGTGGAGATCCAGACAATGCGGTTCGCCTCCATGGCCGACCCACACCTCTGCGTCCAGTTGTACGCGGTCACCGCGCTTGACTTCGATGGGGAGGTGAAACTCCAGACATGGCTCGACGGAAAGGCGGAGAACCCCGGTATTCCTCCCTTTCCCGAGGTGGGAGTCCTCCACTGGAAAGAACTCTCCCAGGGATCGGCGGATGCCCAAACGATCTACCTTGGGACACGCACTCGATCCTCTAAGATTGAACTAGGAATAGCTACAGGATTCGTGTTAGAAGGGATCCCAGAGGGGAAGATCCACACGCAAGAAGGAGCGTGCCCAAGTCTCGATCTAACGTGTCATCTGCACAAAGGACAGACCGTCGTGGCGATCAAACTGACTGCCATTTACACCTCCCTCGAAGAGGAGAATCCCGTTGAGACATCCTTGCTGAAAGTGCAAGAAGCCCGAGATAAAGGGTACGCCGCCATTATGAGGGAACATTGGGAGGCGTGGGCCAGGCTCTGGGAGAACTCCGCTGTGAGGATTGAGGGAGACGAACAGGCCCAGAGAGCAGTACGCTTCAACCTCTATCATCTCCTCATCGCCGCTCCTCGCACAGAGCGGACGAGCATCCCCGCTAAGACTCTATCCGGATTCGGCTATCGGGGACACGTCTTCTGGGATACCGATACCTTCATCCTCCCTTTCTTTGCACTTACACAACCTGAGGTGGCCAAGCGTGCGCTTCTCTACCGCTACCACACCCTTACTGGGGCGCGAGAGAAGGCGCGACAGGCCGGATTCGAGGGGGCAATGTTCGCGTGGGAAAGCGCCACGGACGGAAGCGAAGTCACCCCCCGCTGGGTGCCGGATAAGAATGGTTCACCAGTCCCGATCCTCTGCGGAACGCTTGAACACCATATCAGCGCCGATGTCGCCCACGCCGTGTGGCAATACTGGCAAGCGAGCGGAGACGATCAATTCATGCGGGATTTCGGAGCCGAGATCATCCTGAGTACGGCTCAATTCTGGGCCAGCCGCGTTGAATACGACAACGATAGGGAACACTACGTCATCCGCCATGTGATCGGCCCGGATGAATATCACGATGATGTGGATAACAACGCCTTCACAAATGCAATGGCTCGCTGGAACCTTAAGGCTGGCGTCAAGGTGTGGACCTGGCTTGTGGAACGCTCGCCGAAGAAAGCGGAAGCACTACGATCCAAGATCGATCTGGCCGGAGAAAGTATCAAAGAGTGGGACGAGATCGCTGATCGCATCGAATTCCACCATGATCAGGAAACCGGTCTCATCGAGCAGTTCGATGGGTACTTCTCGCTTGAGAAGATCGACATCAGCACCCTGGAGCCACGCACACGTTCTGTCTATGACATTCTTGGTCCGGAAAAGCTACGAAAATCCCAAGCCATCAAACAGCCGGATGTCCTCATGCTTCTCTCTCTTCTCCCCACGGAGTTCGACGAACGCACCCTGCGGGCCAACTGGGAGTACTATGAATCCCGCACGGACGATAAGTACGGTTCGTCCTTGAGCCCGAGTATTCAAGCTATTCTGGGGTGCAAGGTCGGAGAAATCGAGAACGCGCATGAGCATTTTCTGCGCGCCGCCCTCGTTGATCTGGAGGACAGTCGCGGGAATACTAGCGACGGGATCCACGCCGCTTCCGCAGGGGGCGTGTGGCAGGCCGTGGTTCTCGGGTTCGGCGGCCTGCGGATCACTCCGGAGGGACCACGTGCCTGGCCACAGCTTCCTGAACATTGGAAGCGATTGAGGTTCTCCGTCTGGTACCGCGGACAGCGATTATCCTTCGACCTTGCTCCGCAGACAGAGGGTCCGGTAGGGCCAGTGCTTATCTCGCCAGGTTAATGAAGCTGTAGTGCTGAGTGGTCCGCGCGCAGATAAGGAAATGACGAGGTGTGATCAAGAGCGATATGAGTCTTGGAACAGGTTTTCTGAAACTCTGGCAGCATACCATCTGGCTTGTCTCATGCCGTCCAGGTTGCGCCTCTTGAACAATGGACCATAATTGAGGAAGCTTTTGATTTCGAGTATGCAAGAGCACCTGATGCGTTGCCAGCATGATCGCTCGATACCATCATGACACAAGGAGATCGTATGAGGCCGGAAGATTACATCGATATCGTTGGAGAAGAAGTCATCGCTGACATTCACAGGGCGGCACAGCTACTCAGTGAGAAGAGTGTGCTGCACGTAAACGCCACCTACTATGGGGGCGGAGTGGCCGAGATGCTGCACACAATCCTCCCGCTGATGAACTCAATGGGGCTTGATGCAGATTGGAGCTTGCTCTACGGACATCCTGATCTCTTTCAAATGACGAAGAAACTGCACAACGGTCTGCAGGGTGAAGGCGTGGACATATCGCAGGCTGAGCTCGCCACCTATCTCTCGGTCAATGAGGCCTTCGCACGTTACACACCGATCATGCACGACGCAGTGATCATCCATGACCCACAGCCGCTCCCGTCAATCCACTTCCGCAGGAAAAGTCAACCCTGGATCTGGCGCTGTCACATCGACCCTTCGGTGCCATCTGACCACGTGTGGGATCTCTTGAAGCCCTACATCTCAGAGTATGACGCCATGGTCGTCTCCGCCGAAGCGTTTCGCAAACCAGACCTGCCGGTGAAAACATACATCATACCACCAGCGATCGATCCGTTTTCGACGATCAATCGAGATATGTCCTCCGATGAAGTGAACGCAAAACTTGCCGAATACGGCATCCCGCAGGACAAGCCGCTTCTCGTGCAGGTCTCCCGTTTCGACAAGTGGAAGGACCCAGTCGGGGTGCTAGACGTCTTTGAGCGCGTGCGCAAGGAGATCGACTGCCGCCTGGTCATGCTGGGGAACATGGCCGGCGACGACCCAGAGGGCCCGGTGATCTATCGGCAAGTGGCGGCAAGAGCGGAGCAGATGCCCGATGTACACCTCATCACCGAGACCGATCCCGCACTGGTAAACGCACTGCAACGATCAGCTGCTGTCGTTCTGCAGCTCTCATTGAAGGAAGGGTTCGGCCTCACTGTGTCCGAGGCGCTGTGGAAGGGAACGCCTGTCATTGCCACGCGTGTCGGTGGGATACCACTGCAGATCGAGGACGGAAAGATGGGCTACCTCACGGAGCCGAAGGACTATCAGACAATGAGCGAACGTGTCCTCAGGATACTTGGCGATCCCAATCTTGGAGCCACTCTGGGGGCAGCGGGACAAGAGCACGTGCGTAAGCGGTTTCTGATGACGCGCCTACTGCTCGATTGGCTCAAGCTACTAAACGATGTGATTCGCAGCTAGCGAGCTGTTTTTTCAAACTAGGAGAGAAAATGCCGGAACTGAGAAAAGGACCGATCGAAGACCGTTGGGTGATAGTCGCTCCGGAGCGAGCGAAGCGGCCGTCTGACTTCCTTAAACCTGAGGAATCAAACGGCTTATCGCCTGATAAATGCCCGTTTTGCGCGGGAAATGAGGACAAGACCCCGCCGGAGATCTACCGCGCATCGAATGAGGATGGCTCGTGGCAGGTCCGCGTGGTGCCGAACAAGTTTCCAGCTCTGGGTAACTACCCTGAACTGGGGCAAGTGACCGTCGATGGGCTCTACGAGCGCATGAACGGCGTAGGAACTCACGAAGTAATCATAGAAAGCCCGGATCACGAAAGAACGATCCCCGATCTACCTTTTGAGAACGTGAAGACGATCATCGATACGTACGCTGTACGCCTGCGCGACCTGAAGAAAGACGACACGTACCCCTACATCCTCCTGTTCAAGAACCATGGCAAGCGCGCTGGTGCATCACTCAGCCATCCCCACTCCCAGATCATCGCCACGCCTATTGTCCCACAGCTTGTAGAGCAAGAGCTGGAAAAAGCGCGCGCATACTACGAAGAGAAGGAACGATGCTTATTCTGTGACCTGATGATGATAGAGCTTCAGTCCGGGAAACGGATCATCGAAGAGACCGACGACTACGTAGCATTCACCCCGTACGCAT
>JAGGSM010000217.1 GCA_021159105.1 Candidatus Bipolaricaulota bacterium | reverse complement strand
TGCATTGCGCCGTTTGCTGCGGCTGATTATTCGCCTCGCCTTCTCAACGCTTTCACGCCTGGAGATCGTCGGCAGCGAGAACATCCCTCAGCATGGGCCGCTGCTCATCGCCGCCAATCACTTTCACTTCGCTGACCCGCTCGCCATCATAAGGGCTTTCCCCGGACCATTGGAGTTCGTCGGCGGATCGCGGATGCCGTTTGCTCCGTTCATCGTGCGCGCGCTCCCCAAGCTGTGGGGCTACCACGCAGTGCGCCGGGGGACAGGAGCACGCGATGCCCTGCGCGGGGCAGAGGACGTCCTGTTCGCTCGGGGCGTCGTCGGAATATTCCCCGAGGGGGGCAGCTGGGCTAGCGTGTTGCGGCCGGCCCGCCCAGGAACGGCCTTTCTCGCGGTGCGCACGGGTGCGCGCATCCTGCCAGTGGGGATAGATGGCCTCGTCGACCTGTTTCCCAGCCTGTTGCACGGTCACCGAGCGGTGGTTACAGTGCGTATCGGAGAAGTATTCGGTCCGTTTTCGGCTAGCGGTCGCGGTCGGGAGAGGAGGATACAGCTCGATGAGATTGGGGAGACGATCATGAAGCGGATCGCCCAGCTCATCCCACCGGAGAGGCGGGGCTACTTCTCGCCGGATCCGGAGATTCGCGCTGCCGCGAAGGGGACTGAAATCTATCCGTGGGCAAGGAGGCAAGAAGATGGGCAAGAGAGCTGATACTCGCATTTCAACCGGGAGAGAGAGAAGGGCGTGGTACTTGTATGACTTCGGAAACTCCGCCTATGCGGCGGTGGTGCTCCTCGCTGTCTATGCCGCCTATTTCAAGGGACAGGTTGTAGGAAGTGCGCAGGGATCATGGCTGTGGGGCCTTTCCGTGGGGATTGCCATGCTCGCCGTCGCTCTTACCGCGCCGATCCTGGGGACGATCGCCGACTACTCCGGGGGTAAGAAGCGTTTCTTGCTCTTCTTCACGGGAATGTCGTGCGTGTTCACCGCCCTCCTCGCCTTTGTCGGCAAGGGCGACATCGTCATGGGGATGGTCTTCTTCATCCTCGCTGAGATCGGTTATCGCAGCGCTCAGGTCTTCTACAATGCCCTCCTGCCGGAGATTGCCTCCGTAGATGAAATTGGAAGGATATCTGGGCGTGGGTGGGCGATCGGCTCAGCAGGGGGGATTGCATGTCTGATCATCGTCCTTGCCCTGATCCAGATCTTCCCCGGCTCGCTGAGCGTGCGCCTCTCATTCGTGCTGACCGCGCTGTTCTACGCGGGGTTTGCCACGCCGATATTCAGGTCACTCCCTGAGAGGGCGGAGAAGAAGGTGCTCCCGTCAGGAAGCTCCCTTGTAACGCTCGCCTTCGGCCGGCTGGGCGCGACGCTGAAGAACGTCCGCCACTTCAAGGAATTCGGCCGCTTCATCTTGGCCTTCCTCGTGTACAACGACGGGATCCTGATGATGCTCAACTTCGCGGCCATCCTCGGCGCGGTCCTGTTCGGCCTCAGCCAGGAGCAGCTGATCCTGTTTATGATCATGGTCCAGGTGGCGAGCGTGGCCGGGGCGTACGCGTTTGGGCACATCACCGATCGCTTCAGCGCGAAGCGCTCGATCCTGATCGCCCTCGCATTGATGCTTATGGCCGTCGTGTGGCTGTACTTCGACCACTCGCGCACCCTGTTCTTTGTCATCGGCGGGATCGCTGGATTCGCGCTGACCGCTGCGCAGTCGGTGAGTAGAACGCTCGTTGGCAAGCTTGCCCCGGCGAGCAGGAGCGCGGAGTTCTACGGCTTCTTCGCCATGACCGGCCGCACCTCTTCGTTCATCGGCCCGACCGTGTACGGCTTCATCGCCGCACACGCGGCCCTGTGGTACCAGAGGAGCGGGCAGGAGGCTGCGCTTGCCGAGCAATCGGGGCAGAGGATGGCCATCCTCTCGATCGCTGCGTTCCTCGTCGTTGGCTTTCTCGCGCTCCTGTTCGTCAATGAGAAGCGCGGCGTGGCCGCGTCTCAGTCGGCGAACGAGAAGGAGTGATTCTGCTTGACTTGACCTTCTGGAAGGATCGTACTTGGAGGTGCGCTGGTGAAGGCGATCGTGCTCAATGGAATAGGGCAGGCTGATCGAAATCTGGATTATGTGGGAGGGATTGCAGCGGATGAGCTGCGTGGACATGGCTGCAAGGTGGAGAGCACCATCCTGCGGGATCTTGCGATCGCTCCCTGCATGGGATGCTTCGGCTGCTGGGTGCAGACGCCAGGGATCTGTCTGATTGACGATGCTGCACGCGAAGTCACGCGGAAGATGATTCAGAGCCATCTCGTTGTCTACCTTACACCGATAACGTTCGGCGGCTACTCGAGCGATCTGAAGAAGGTGCTCGACCGGTCAATAGGGCTCATCTCGCCGTTCTTCACCAGGATCAACGGGGAGGTTCATCATCGCAAGCGCTACGCACAGGCACCAAAGCTGCTTGGTGTTGGTATCGCGCACGAGCCAGTTGGGGAGGGTGCTCGGATCTTCAAGGCGCTGATTGAGAGAAATGCCATCAACATGCACAACAAAGCGCACGCAGCGTGTGTGGTAAGTGAGGATCAGAGCGCGACTGAGATGCATGAGCTGATGCGTGCGGCGCTTCACGAGCTGGGAATTATGTCATGACCACTGAAGATCAGCGTGTTCTGCTGCTGGTTGGCAGTCCCAAGGCACCTGGCAGGAGTGTTTCAGAAGCGTTGGGCTGCCATGTGATCGAGAAGATGGAAGCGCGGGGATGGAGCAGCCGAACCATCTTCATCCGAGCGTCTCTTCAGTCGGACGGCGGGCAATCTACGCTTCTCAACGCCGCCAGTAATGCAGATTTGATCCTCCTTTCTTTTCCCCTCTATGTGGACAGCCTCCCCGCGCCCGTCATTCGAGCCATGGAACTGATCGCCGAGCACGTATTGAGGAAGAATGCGCGCCTTGTCGCCATCGCGAACTGCGGGTTCCCCGAGGCGCGTCACAACAACGTGGCCTTGGACATCTGTCGTCGTCTCGCGGATGCTGCCGGGTTGGAGTGGGCTGGCGGTCTTGCGCTAGGGATGGGAGGAGCACTCTCTGGTAAGCACCTGCGGGATCAGGGCCCGATGGCAGGGAAGATCATCGAGTCGCTCGACCTTGCCGTGGACGCGCTTGTGGGAGGTGAGTCGATCCCCGATGAGGCAGTTCGTCGCATGGCAAGACCGATCATCCCTGCAGTCATGTACACGGCCATTGGGAACTTCGGATGGCGGAGACAGGCCAAACGGTATGGGGTGAAAGGAAAGCTCAACGACAGACCGTATCAGCCTTGATATAGGGTCACGCAGAAAAAAGAGGCACGCTCATTTCTCGAGCGTGCCCATCATTCCTCTCACGTGGGGCTTGCAAGTACCCCCAGGTTCTTACTTGTCTGGGATGATCTCGAACGCGGCGAACACGTTTCTCTGGTACTTCGGATTGAAGTTGTTGTCGGAAGCGATGATCAGCGTGTAGTGCCCGTTTGGGAGCCGTGGGCCGAGGCCTATCGCCTCCATGTTGTCGGGATCGAAATCGATCTGCGTCAGGTCCTTGTTGTCCGATATGATGAGGAGCGGCGTCTTCTCAAGAATGGTTATGGTCTGAGGGCTGCTCGGGTTGGACAGGGAATCTATCCCCATCACGTTTGAGCTGTCGTCGAACTTCACGCCGAATAGCCCGATCTGGTTTCCCGCACCGCTCACGTACGATCGCTCCATCACTATCAGGTCGAACTGAGAGGTGATGTGCCCGACGTAGACCATCCCCGGCACGCCGTTGTCACCGGACTTCCCCTCGGGAGGGGCGGCGAACATCGGCTCGGTGACGTATACGTACTCCGCCTTCTCGACCGGGGTGCCGCTGGTCATGTCGTACTCGATCAGCCGCACTGGCGTTCCCGCTGTTGGTGTCGCCACGTCTCCGTCCTGCACCAGCGCCTCTTCGTTCATCACGTAGAGCGTTGCGTAGTCCGGGGTGAGGGCGCTTGCCTCAAACGAGAGGTTGGTCCTTGTCCCAGCAACCTGCTTTTCCCCATCGAATGAGGGGACGAACTTGCTAGGGACCGGCACGGCCCCTTGGTAGGCGCCCGCGTGGGAGAACTGGCGGATCCAGGGATTGTTGTCCTGATCCCGCTCCGAGCAGACGATGAATCCCTCAACGTCCCACAGGACATCCTCGGCGTCGATACTCCCCGCAGCGTACGGCTGCCCGTCCGGTGTCTGTAGGTGGATCACATCGGTGACGTCGACCGCATCGATTCCGCTCGCATCGACGTCAATACTGAGCTTGTAGAGAATCCCAGGTGGATCCACGTTCGCTCCCTTGTCATCGCAGACAGCGTAGAAACTGCCGTCGAGGCCGTAGGTCAACCCGGAGATCCCGCCAACAGGGATTCCATTGAACGTCCATCCGTCCCTAGGCGGATCGAAGCTCCCCAAATAGTGGAGTTGCGTAGAGAACGCGGCAACTCCAGCTATCAGCAACATCGACAAAGCCAATACTAACAATCTTCGTGCCATTTCGCCTCCTTTGATCAGTGGTTTGCATCCTCGCCCTCTCCCATCATTCCCCTGCAGGGGTTGACCACGCGCTCCTTGGAGCGTGCCTCTTGCACAGCCTGTTGATACACCGCGTGCTTGCGGCAGTGTCGGTCATTCCTCTGTTGCATCACCTCCTTGAAGATCATTATAGGCATCTTACCCGCGTTGACCAAGCAATGCGGTGGCGCTCGATAGACAGTTGATTTAAGAGTCAGAGGATTCTTCCACCACGAAGAGCACAAGGGAGTGACAGGGCAAGCACTTGATGCCAATTCTGGGTACATTGAACCTGGTATTACTTTCCGATTCTGTGGATTGTCGAGACAAACTTCTTCGTGGTGGATTTGCCTTGCCATGCGCATTGCCGG
>JAGGSM010000099.1 GCA_021159105.1 Candidatus Bipolaricaulota bacterium | reverse complement strand
GCCTTGTCCTCGAACGTCGGGATCTGGTTGTTCACCATATCCATGAAGATCAGCCACGCCTCATCGTGCTGCGGGCCCTTGAGCGCCAGGCCATAACCGCCCTGCATGGCGAGCGACTCCTTGGTCACGTACTCGGAGTACTCCATCCCCTTGCACTCCATGCCGATGTCGTTCAGGAAGTCGGGATCGGCGCCGTACTCCTTCACGAAGTATTCCTTCATCCGTCTGATCCCTTGCCCGACGATCTTACCGAACCCCTCTCCGCGACCGATCTGGTGCAACACCTCGAGGGCGTCATCCGCGTTTCCGAAGTGCAGGTCCAGGCCGCCTGTCTTCTCCTTATCGAGGATCCCCGCTTCGTAGCACTCCATGACAAAGGCCATCCCAGTCGTGTAGGAGATGGCATCGAGCCCGTAGGTATCGCAATAAAAGTTCATCTCCAGGACGAACTCCGGATCGAATATCCCCATGTTCGCCGATCCGCCCGCCGTCTCGTACTCCGGGCCGTCCACAACGACGTGGTCCCCCTTGTACGGTCCGGTGCGCAGCTCGAAGTTGTCGACGGCGTGCGAGCAGGACATGGTGCACCCCAGCCAGCAGCCGTCCGGCATCCCTTGCGTGAACTTCTCCCGCCATACATCAGATGAGATCTTCTTAGCGTCCGGATGGGAGCCAAAGCGGTAGTTCGTCACCGGAAGGAGGTCGAACTCGTCCATGATCTCCACCAAGTGCGATGTCCCAACGTGGCGCATGTCGCACTGTGAGGAATCGAGGGTGAGGATCTCCTTGTTGATCCGCTCCCCGGCCCGCTTCAGCCGCTCCATGTCAGCCGGGCCGTTGGCATCCGGCTTCACGCCGGTGTACTTGACGACCAGCGCAGCGATTCCCTTGTCACGAAAGACCGTCCCGATTCCGCCGCGTCCGGCCTGCTTGACTCGCGGGACCTTGCGCTTCACATCGAAGAAGCTGAAGTTCAGGCATCCGATGTAGGCGTGCTGCGCCCCGGCGCCGGCGGAGACGGTGGAAATCGCCATCAGATCGCGCGGGGAGTCAGACGCAGCAAACTGGCGCAAAAGCCGCTCCGCGATGACGTGCGTGTTCACATCCCTCTCGGTCGACTCGAGGATCTCCACCGTCCCCTCATCACCGTCGATGAACACGATGACATCCCTGTCGCTCTTGCCCTGTATCTCCAGGGAATCCCAGCCGGAGAACTTGAGGTACGGGCCGAAGTAACCACCGACGTTCGAATCGATCACGCTCCCTGTCGTGGGGGAGAGACTGACGACGAGCGACTTCCCCGCGCCCGGATAGGTGGTGATCCCACCGATCGGCCCCGCGCCGATCACGATCTCGTTCTCCGGGTCGTTCCACTTCGTGTCCTTCGTCACCGCGTTCCACAGGCGCCACAGGCCAAACCCGCGCCCACCGATGAACTTCTCCTTCATCATCTCCGTCACCGGGCGCGCCTCGATCTTCCCTGTGCCGATGTTCACATACAGCGTCTGGTTAGTGTAGCCACGCTCAACCTTGCGCGGCTGATACGACATCTGGGAAATAACCTTGTACCCCTCACGTTCTGCCATCGATCCCTCCTAAGTAGACACTTTGCCGGATTGATTGGTCACTGCAAGGCATGAGTTTAGGAAACGCACTGTTGATTCGCAACCGCCCTCTGTCCCTCGCTGCCTAAATCGCTAGCTGCGTGACGACACGAGTGAGGCCGACGGCGAGCGAGCCCTTCACGAGAAGGGCCGTATCCCCTTGAGGAAGGTGCTCGCGGATGCAGCGAGCCAGATCCCCCGCCTCGCAGAAGACAAAGGGGACGGAAGCGGCGTGTCTCTTTGCAGCGGCGATTGCCGACTCGCCGACCGGGAAGATCGGGCTCATGCCGAGCTCGATGGCGAGGGCGAGCACTTCATCGTGGTAGCGGGGGGAGTTCTCTCCCAGATCGAGCATCTCCCCGAAGACGAAAGCACGATGCTGTACGGATAGATCCAGGTTGCCAAGGGTGATCAGCGCGGCGCGCGTCGACTCCGGGTTGGCGTTGTACGAGTCATCGAGGATGTAACCAAACGGGGCTGTGATCAGGTTCAAGCGGTGCGCGAATGGGGAGAAGGTCTTGATCCTGGCCTCTATTTCTCCTGGGGGCAGGCCCAGTTCCAGAGCGGCAGCAACGGCCAAGAGGATGTTCGTCGCGTTGTGTGCTCCGAGGAGGCGCGTCTCCAGGTGCAACCGCGGCGAATCGGTCTCGATGATCAATCCACCTTTCTCAGAGATGATGCTACCGCACAGATCGCCCTTCCCCACGCCGACGGTCTTCATGCTCCCTTCATGCTCTTCCAAGAGCGCAGAGAGCGGGGGAGAGTCTACGTTGACAATGCCCTTCCCATCCGAGGAAAGGCTGCGCAGCAGTTCCCACTTCTCCCTGGCCACCTCCTCCACGCTCCCAAAACCCTGCAGGTGACCGCGGCCGGCGAGGGTGATCACGCCGATGCTCGGCGACAGGAGCGAAGCGAGGGGCGCAATCTCCCCGCGAGAGCTGGCACCGAGCTCGAAGATGCCCACCTCCGCGCTTTGCGGCATTCCAAGGAGCGAAAGCGGCAGGCCGATCTCTGTGTTGTAATTGCCAGGGGACGAGTAGACATTCATCCTCTCTTGGAGCAGATGGTAGAGGATCGATCTTGTCGTCGTCTTTCCGCAGGTGCCGGTGATCCCGACAAAGACAGCATCGATCCCCATGCGCCACACCGCAGCGAGTGAGTGCAGCGCCTCTATGACGTCCGATACGACAATCAGGTTGAAAGCACCGTTCGGGATCGCTCCCTCATCGGAGATGATCGCACCACACGCTCCCCGCTGGAAGGCGTGTGCGAGGAAGGCGTGCCCATCCCTTCGCTGACCATTGATGGCGACGAACAGGTCACCCACCTCCACCAAGCGCGAGTCGTGGATGACCCGCGCCAGTGCGCACTCCCTCTCCCGAAGGAGCCTCCCCCCGGTGATCTCAGCTATCCGCCGCGGTGAGAACATCACTCTCCAAAGGTATCCGCCAGTGTCAGCGGCACGGTCACCTCACGCTCGTCGTACAGGAAGTATCCGCTCACGTCTGTCCTCACCTTGTCGATCCCCTGCATCCCGTTCGGGGAGGTGTAGTCCCAGGCGAACAGCTCCACGGTGAGGGTATCGTAGGTCGGTAGATCCTCGATCGCTTGAACAACGTCATCGAGCGACTGGAACTCCTGCGGCTGCTCCCCATCTTCGAGGAGGCGCGGGCCGCTGTAGGCGCGCACCGTGATATCGTCGGCCATCAGTTCATCGGGGATGGTGATCTCCCCCTCGACCGTCTGCGTTCCCCCCTGATACGTCTGGAGGTCGACCTGGTAGTGGATCGTGTCCCCGGGGGCGTAAGAATCCTGGTCCAGTTCAAGGTGGTTGATGTGCATCGCTTTTATCTCGCGCGTGATCTGCATCGTCGCCGTGATCCGCTTGATCTGTGGGTCGGTGAAGTCGTTGTACTGGAGGAAGTTGACGATCCCCGCGAGCTGCCACGGGGGATAGATGGCGATGTCCTGTGTACTGAGAAAGAGATCCCGCCGCTGCAGCGGCTTCGTCATTCCATCTCCGATGATCTGGTAGTTCACCTCGACCGTCCCCTGCCCAATGCGGTCGAGGGTCTCATCGATCGCGTTCAGGCCGGTGGCGAGGATGAGGTTGGGCATGATGCGCGGCTCATCGACGAGCTCTATCTGGAAGTTTCTCGTCGCCTGCGTGTCTTGATCGAGGACCCCGATGCCCACATCGATCGTGCTTGCTTCCCGGCCTATCGCCCCCCCGATCCCGCTACCGCGGTCCTCGAGGATTGTGCCCAGCGTCTTTCCGATCGTCCCTAGCTTGAACGAGGCATCGTAGGACTTCATCGTGTCATAGATGTGCACGCTCGTAAGAGGGAAATCGGCATCACCGTTTGCGATGAACCTGTGCCCAAAGGCGACAACGAGGTCTCCTTCACGGTAGGTGATTGTGCCCAGCGCACCGATCGTCACATCGCCGCTCGCGAGAGCCACGCCGATCCCCCCGCCGGGGACCAGGTCCGCTTCCGTCCCAGAATCGCTCGACGCACCGCCGGAAAGCGGGTTTAATCGCAGACCGAACGAGGACAGGCCGAGCATGCCGGGTGAGACCCCAGCCGGCAGAAAGTCGGTCACCAGGCCCGTTGGCGGCTGTTCGGTGTAGCCATCCATCAGCGTTGTGATGGATCTTCCCGATAGTCCGCTAACAATGAGCGGAGATGAGACAGGATATGAGAAGATCGTCTTCGGCGCTTTGGCCAGCTCTTCCGCCGTCGGAGGAGTGGATGTCTCATACAGCTTGACCCCAGAGAGGATCGCATCCGCCCTCGGCCGAGAGGATAGGCCGTCGTTCATGGAGTCGATTATCCCCAGCATCTGCTCGATCGGCGTAACGAGGCCGATCGGGGTCAGCTCCTTGGACCAGGAGGCGGCACGGCTTAGAGCGCCGATCAGCTTCCCATCGATGTAGACCGGGCTTCCGCTCATCCCCTGAGCGATTCCACCGGACCTGCCGATCGCCTCGCCGCTGACGCGCACCACGATAAAGTCAGATGACTCCCCCGGCTCGTCGATCACCCCGATCACCGACACATTGAACTCACTTATCACATCATCGGCAACGATCGTCTTGCCTATGCCGGTCATCCCCGCCTCTATCTCGCTCAAGAACATGACATCGCTTCGCTCATACCCGAAACCCACTACAACAGCAGCCACCAACATGATCCCAAAGATAAATGCTCCCTTCTTGCTCACGCTTCCTCCTCAACAAACATATCGGGCCAAACAGCGCACCACTAGCCACCAATCCGTTCCATGCATAAGCATAAGTAATTGAACTGCACCGCCGCAAGCATGCGGCGTGCCAAGAAGGTTTGTAAGAAGCACACTCCAAG